>DNFX01000217.1 GCA_003486795.1 Actinomycetota bacterium | reverse complement strand
TTTTGTAAGGTAGAATATGTTAGAAGGACCCTTCGGGCTATAGAAAAGGAAGACCTATGATACCTAATTATCAATCTTGTATGTTACCATTATTGAAATTTGCTTCTGATGAAAAAATACATACTCTTCCAGAAGCAGTAGCATATATTGCTTCGTTATTTAATTTAACGGAAGAAGAAAAGAAACAAATGTTACCGAGTGGAACGCAAACTATAATTTTTAATAGGGTTGGTTGGGCTAAGACTTACTTAAAAAAGGCTGGATTACTTGAAGATCCAAAACGAGCAACATTTAAAATTACAAAAAGGGGATTAGAACTATTAAAAGAAAATTTACCAGAAATAAATACAAAATTCTTAAATAGGTACGAAGAGTTTGTTGCATTTAAAACTAAAAAGAATGAAAAAAATAAAACTGAAAATGTATTAAACGAAGAAAATGAAAGTAATATAACACCAGAAGAAGCAATAGAATTTGGTTATCAAAAATTAAAGGAATCTGTTTCAGAAGATATTATTTCAAAAATAAAAGAATGTTCATCTGGATTTTTTGAACGACTCGTTGTTGAGCTGTTAGTAAAAATGGGTTATGGCGGAACATTAAAAGAAGCAGGACAAGTGTTGGGAAAATCTGGAGATGGAGGAATTGACGGAATAATTAAAGAAGATAAATTGGGACTAGATGTAATTTATATACAAGCAAAAAGATGGGAAAATGTTGTGGGTAGACCAGAAATACAAAAGTTTGCAGGTGCGTTATTAGGTCAAAAGGCAAAAAAAGGAATTTTTATAACAACTTCATGGTTTACTAGTGATGCATTGGATTTTGTTAGAAACTTAGATAGTAAAATTGTATTAATAGATGGTGAAATGCTAACAGAATTAATGATAGAGTTTAATTTAGGAGTTTCAACATACAAAAGCTATGAATTGAAAAAAATTGATAGTGATTATTTTGTAGAAGAAGACTTCTAACAACTGCTTCAACCTGACTCGCCTATGTCACAAAACTTGCTAGTCGCTTCGCTCGGCAAGTTTTGCGCCATGTACGGCTCACAGGTTAAGCGGTCGTTAGATTGACGCTTCGCGTAAAAAATATTTTAATAACAAATGCTATACAGCATATTATTTTGCTCTTGCAGAAGCTAGCATATTTCAATTTATGAAGGAGGAATTATGAAAAGGGCTGTAATTATATTTGGAGAACATCATTCTGGAAAAAGTAAAACAATAAATCAATATTTTAAACCACTTGTTGGAATTCAAGAAAGGCAAAAACAGTTTTATATAAAAGAAAAATTCGGATATATTCTTTCACAAAGCATGGAAGAAAAAGAAAATTTAGAGAAGGTTAAAATAGTAGATAAAAAGTATCTAGATGAAGTTAATGAAATGATTAATAAATATGTTGGATATGATTTACTTATTGTCGCAACACGATCGGAAGAAGAATCATACTCTCTAAAGAAACCAGTACAGGAGGTATTGAGAAAGAATGAATATTTTGTGAATTGTATAGAAATATTAAAAGGAATGGATGAAGAATACTACAGAATGAAGGCTAACAATATATACGCTCTTTTAGATATTTAAAAAGACTATATGAAAATGAGAATGGTTAAGAAAATTAATAGATGATATGATTTCCTGTATGCATCGGCTATGGTATGCTCGGGTTTGACTATAGTGAGCCCGAAAAACTGAGCTATCTTTTCGACAAAATAAAGTGGAGCAGGAATTCTTTTTCAAGGTCTGAACTGACCCTTTTTATGTCCACTAATAGGGGGCAGTTCAGACTAAAACCGGAAGTTTAATACCGACTGTGACATTTTCCATGGAATTCCCGGTGATAACACAATGGAAATCTAGGTGATATTTTGAGGGATTTTTAGTTTATATTAAACATTATGGGTGCCCAGTTTTGGGGGAGCAGATCAGTCCTTGCCGTTGGACTCAGCATACACCTTATTGTTTTTTATAGTGGTCTTTGCCATTGGGCTCAGCATACTTATAGTTCAGCCTATAGAAATATCTTGACCCTGGACACGCATAAATATATCGGTACATTCATCTATATCTTTTCTTGCATTTTTACTTCTTTCATAAGTTTTTAGAAATTTATCAAGAATTTTCTCATAATAATTCTTATCAGTTTTAAAGAAATTACTTACACTTGTACATTCTGAGTTTTCATAACAATCTCTATATTTTTCGGAAATTATTTGAACTATTTGAATTATTAAATTATTTATTTTATCGTCAAGATCGTCTTTTTTATAATTGGATATAAATTTACCATATATAAATTCCATTCCCTTTATATAATCTCTGTCATTCAATAATGTACTTACTTCAACATCATTATTTTTTATACAGTAAAGCATTCCAAAAATAGAGAATAATATTTGTTTACCATTTTTATATATAATTTGTTCATCATTATCTAATTTAGATATTGTATTTTCTTGAAGATTGTCAAATCTCTTATTCAAATATATTAGGTCAAGCAAAAAATATTTCTTATTTTCATCTTTATCGTAGTTTTGTCTAAATATTTGATTATAGATTGAGCTATTTTCAAATATAGTTCGCTTTCCTGATCTAGCAGTCCCCGGCCTTTGATAAACAAATGACAATATCAGCTGTCCGAGTTCATCATTTCTAATATTATATTCAAACTTATGATTAGGCTTTTTATCTCCTCTTTTAATTTCAATATAGATATTATTACTTTCAAGCATAGTTTTCAATCTTTTCATTTCTGGAGAATTTGAACGAATGTCTCTTTGTAATATTGGTTTTTGAGAGTTAGTGGCTTCAGCAATTTTATTGAAAAATTCAAAAGTTTTTTGATTTTCTTTCTGACATACAATTTTGCATGGAATGAAAAAATCTTGAGCATTTTTTCCTTTATATTTTCCAATTAGCGTAGTTGTTTGTCCACCATTTACAATTGAAAAATTACTTAAATTTATTTTATCTCCGTCTATATCAAAATCTTTACATGCAATAATAATTCCATTATTTAAAAACCAAAAATTTTTTCTATCATAATTTAAAGTATGATTTATGCCTTCATCGACGGCTTTGTTCTTAATAAATCTTCGTATATTAAGCTCAAATAATCCTTTTGACTCGTATTTGCTAAATAGCTTTATAAGTGAAGAAGAATTTAAGTTTACCATTACACCTTTCAAACTATCTGTTTCATACCTAAGAATATTATTGGTTTTATCAATTTTTACATAATCCTTTTCTACTGTTTCAATGTTCGTTATATTATCCTCTATACGCTTTTCTATAGTTTCTAAACTAAATGGATTGATAGCTTCTTCGGAAATATCAGAATTCTTACTTTTAATTCTTTCTTTCATATCTATTTCATCAAAATAAGAAGAATTAAAAATATAGTATTCAATATTGCCTTCTGCTTCATCTGGCAATTGATCTAAAGCATTTTGAAGGACTTCTCTTAGCTTACTGCTGTATATTCCTGTTTGATTTTTTTGAAAGTTTTTAACCGTTGATATCATTTGAGTAAATTCTGATATTGCAATCTTTGAGTCAAATGATTGCGTATACTTTGATTGACAAACACACACCTTATAATTTTCCTCATCATAAAAAACAAAATCAATTCCACCATCACTTGGACCATCACATATTTGCATATCGATATCATAAATATTATTATAATTGCTGCTATATTCAAAGAAAAAATGGTTTAATAATACATACGAAAATACTTTATCGTTGGAGAGTAATTTATTTAAACGGTTCTTAATTATATCTTTTGCATAATTAATCTCATTATCTAGCAAACTCATAAAATGCCTCCTACTATTACCTTTAGATAAATTTGATCTACATCAGAAACCATATTTACATTGCACAACAATTGCTAAAAATTATCTTATAGTATAAAAATACTTGAAAATAGCTTAAAATAATTTAATTTACTAACCTCCTCTTGTATAGAGCTAGATTCAGACAGGATATTTTCTATAAATATTAGCTTTTTCGATATTATTTTTAATAACCATACCTTACCCAATTGTTGTACTCGTCAACGACATTATTTGCCTTCCTGATTGCATTATTAATTTCATCATTAATTGTTGAAATATCATTATTTGCAGCTTCTACGTATTGTTTTGCACCGTCAATATATTCTTCAACCTCCATTTTATAGTTCTTTGCCCAATAGCTATCTTTGCTGAAAGGTTTAACAGGGGTCATTTTATTAAATGATGGATACAACCCATATAAGTTCGATCTGCCAAATGAATACCCAGAAATGAACCCAACGCAGATTACCAATAAAGAAGCAACTATAAGTTTTTTCTTTGTCATTTCTAGCTCCTCAAAATATTATTTTCCTTTGCTTCTTGAGCTTTACACCAGCCCAAAATATTTCTCAAA
>DNFX01000087.1 GCA_003486795.1 Actinomycetota bacterium | reverse complement strand
CACGGGGACGTATAATTTGGCCCCCATCTAATTTAAGGAATATAAAATTTATATCTGATTAACTCTGAATAAAGATCAAAAAACCTTTTTTTGTGATAAATTACGGGTTTCACCTGCAAAAGCAGAATATCTATTTTCAATTTTCTACAAGCTGCTCAATACTGCTTTGAAAACGTCCGGGATCTGAACCTACATCATTGGTGCCATATGCGATAATGATAATTTTCGGATTCAGAGGTGCAATTGTGCTGTCAAAAAAGGCAAGTCCCTGAAAAGACACTTCCTGATTTACCCCGCTTCCAATCACATTGTAACCGGAACCAGAAAATGATGCAAAAAACCCATCCAATTCTGATATTTGCGTGCACTTTCTAAAAGAGGAATCCCTTAGTAAGAGATATGATGCAGAAAGCCAGCAAGACAAAGGAGACTATTTCCAAAATAAATACTGATAATATATATAATATATATAAATTTGCAGAAAAAATAATTTCCTAAAATCTGACTTTTTACATAATATATTCAACTGCTTCTTCAGGATCATCGATAATTGTGTATAACTCTTTATCACAGGAATCAATTGTGCAGAATTTATTAAGAAGTGTTTCATCTACCCAGCTACAAAGATCTTTCCAGTAAGAGCTTCCAAAAAGAACAAGAGGGAAATGCTTGATTTTATCAGTCTGCGCAAGTGTCAGTGCCTCAAAAAGTTCGTCCAGAGTCCCAAACCCTCCCGGAAAGATAATATAACCTATTGAATATTTTACAAACATTAGTTTACGTACAAAGAAATAATGGAATTCCAGCGCAATATTCTGATAATCATTTGGTTTCTGTTCATTAGGAAGCTCTATGCTGCATCCTATGGAAAGACCTCCGGCTTCAAAAGCTCCTTTATTTGCCGCTTCCATAATTCCGGGTCCGCCTCCGGTAATAACACCGAGGCCTCTTTTTACAAGAAGTGAAGCAGCTTTTTCGGCAGCTTTATAAAACTCATTATCAGATGTAGTTCTCGCTGAACCAAAAACAGAGATGCAGGGACCTGCTTTTGCAAGAGCTTCAAATCCTTCTACGAACTCACTCTGTATTCTTAAAATTCTCCAGGATTCAGTATTTGTAAATCCAAAATGTTCTGATTTCGGAGAGCCAAACAATACCTGGTCTTCGTTTTCATGTAAATATTTTCTCTTCATTTGTTCCTGCTTTTTCTTTTTATTATACTGAATTAATCTTATATAAATAAAGCTTAAATTTAAAAGATATTTATCCTGTTATTAACATCTATACGTTAAAAATACTTATCATTATCTCAACTATTTTCGGATCAAATTTGGTTCCTGAACATCTGGAGATTTCGTCAAGTGCTTCTTTTCTGCTAAGTGGCTTTTTATAGCTTCTTGTGTGGGTCATCACATCAAAGGCATCAGCAACAGCCAGTATTCTTGATAAAAGAGGGATCTGTGTTTCTTTTAATCCCTGGGGATATCCTGTTCCGTCCCATCTTTCATGATGATAAAGTACATACTCGGAAATATGCGCAAGCTGAGGTGATGCTTCACATATATTATATCCGATTTCCGGATGTTTCCTTATTATTGCCCATTCCTTTTCGCAAAGTTTCCCTTCTTTTAACAGGATATGATCAGGTATTGCAACTTTTCCTATATCATGGAGTCTTGAAAGTATTACCAAATCATCAATTCTCCCAAGAGGGAGTTTAAGTATCTCCCCTATTTTTGTCGTGATTTTTGCAATTCTGTTACAATGTTCTTCAGTTTCATGGCTTTTTTCAAATAATGTTCTTTCAAGAGAAGATATTATCGAGCTTCTGAGGCTTTTTTTCTCGGATAATTTTCTCTTATACATATTATCTTCAGCTTTGTTTATTTTATCTTTTATGTTCTGGGATATATTTGTTTTTGTTGAAACTCCGAACGATATACTTATCGGTATATTTGATTTTTTAATCCCCTGGCTCTTTTTTGTTATCCTGTCTATGAGTTTTTTTGCAGTCTGATTTGTTGTTCTGGGAAGGATAATGGCAAATTCATCTCCTCCCCATCTTGCCACTATATCGTCTTTTCTTATGCTTGAATTTATAAATCCAGCGCATTTCTTTAAAAGCTCGTCACCTTTTTCATGTCCGAATGCATCATTTATGAGTTTGAGACTATTAACATCTCCCATCACTATGCTTAAAGGCAGCTGTCTCTCAGTATCAAGTCTGGCAAGCTCTTCTTCAAAAAAGGCCCTGTTATATAATCCTGTGAGTTTGTCATGAAAGGATAGATATTTTATTTTCTCTTCACCTAATTTAATTTCAGTAATATCTCTTCCTACTCCGATAATCGAGTTTACTGCTTTCCCGTTACCGGGAACAGCCTTATTTATCCATTGTATTATCCTTTTGTTATTATCTGCCAGAACTGTCTGTTCCGAGCATGAAAAATAAGGAGGTTTTTTGCATTCTTGAAATGATTTTTTAACTGCAGCCCTCTCATCCGGATTGATAATTACATCAAAAAGATTTTTTCCTATAAGTTCTTCTTCAGTTTTATTGTAAAATTTACAGTAAGAAGGACTTGCAAATATAAAATTACCATCAGGGTCCAGTTCATCTATCAGATCGGTCTGGTTTTCAACAATAATTTTATATTTTTCCTGGTTTTGCTTAAGCTGGTTATGTAATTTCTCTTCCCTGGAAATATCTTTTATAACTATGCAATGATAGACTTTATTTCCAAGCTTTACCGAAACCATTTTAAAAGAACACTTTAAGACAGATCTGTCTTTTTTTATCATTACTATTTTAGGGAGAATAACAGGTACTTCAGAATTTGCATTTTCCAATAATCTTTTAATCATTTTGGAATTAAGGTTTTTTCTGATATCATTTCCAAGTATTTCTTTTATTTTATATCCCAGAAGATTGGCGAATTTTTTATTGGATTCAAGTATTATTCCTTTTTTGTGAATAGCAATACCTTCCTCTGTAATTCTGGAAGCTATAATATACTTCTTTAAGATATCAAGATATTTTTTTCTGAATTTTTTTATTTTCCCGGTTTCGTATTCAGGTTCTCTGGCTTTATCAGTTTTATTGTTAGCTATTTCCATGAGATAAATATTATTGTTTTTGATTAATATAAAACTTGACACCAGTATTAATTTATACCCAAACAATTACAAGTATTAACGTATATAAAAATAAATTCAATATAAATTCAGTATAAAAATAAAAATCAGACAAATTACTGGTTAAAAAAATATCGGAATTCTTTAAAAAGAAAAATTATTTTTATTATAATGGTTTTTAAGCTTTAATAAAAAAATTATTTAAATCAGGCAATCAGGCCGATCAAAGGCGATGCAGGACAAAAAGATAAAAAAAATATTTAACAGTATTTCTTTCAGGTATGATCTGGCGAATTTTTTTATCAGTCTGGGAATCGAGAGATACTGGAGGCTGAAATTCTTAAAAATGATATCCGGAAGTGAAAGGAAGATCCTTGATGCATGCTGCGGCACAGGCTATTCAACAATAGGTATTGTAAAAAAACTTAAAAATCACTCATCAATCTATGGGGTAGATTTTTCAAGAGAAATGCTTGAGATTGCATGCCTGAAATCAGAAAAATATTTATCTGACACAGACAGGCATTCCGATACAATAATCAGATTCCGGGAAGGCGATATTACTGATCTTGATTTTAATGATAATTTTTTTGAATTAATCACTATAGTGTTCGGAATAAGGAATGTGAAAGACAGAAAAAAAGCACTGCAGGAACTATATAGAATATCTTCAGACAAAGGCAGATTATTGATAATGGAGTTTAATTATCCCGGAAATAAATTTGTAAGAAAACTTTATGATTTTTATCTAAATTATATTATGAGCAGTCTCGGGGCAATAATAACCGGTAACAGAGAAGCCTATAGATATCTCTCTGAATCCATCAGGAATTTCCCGGATATTGCGGATTTTAGCAGCATTATTGAAGACTCAGGCTGGAAAATATTAAAAGTGCTGCCAATGACTTTTGGTACCTGTACAATTTATTTTGCAGAGAAATAATTTGATTTAAAAATATTGCAATTTTTGGATAATAATATTAAATTAAACATTGCTTTTGTATTATTTTTATAAATACAACTCGATTTTTCATTAATCTATATTTTTCAATAAATTAAATAATCAATATTAAAAAAGTCTATTTTACTTTTTAGAAAAATGCTGAATATTTACAAAACAGATCTGATTACATGTGAAACAAAAGAAACCGATATAATTGAAAAGGGATGCTGGGTATTCCTTAAAGATCCCTCAGAAGCAGAAATAGAAAGAGTTGCTTCAGAGGGCAGATTTTCAATTGATTTTCTTAAAGCTGCCCTGGACCGTGAAGAAAGTTCACGTATAGAGATTGAGGAATCAGAAACTCTAATAATACTTGACGTTCCACTGATTACTTTCATTGAGAAATTCAATGAGAAATCAGTACAATATAATACAATACCTATAGGAATCGTATTAAATGATGACATCATTGTTACCGTCTGTCTTGTAGATACAAAGATAATAGATGATTTTTTAATGAAAAAAGTAAAAGGATTTTTTACTTTCAAGAAATCAAGATTTATACTGCAGATAATCCTGAGAATAGCTAATTATTATCTCAGGTACCTAAAACAGATTGATAAAACAAGCCAGATAATTGAAACATCGCTTCACAGATCCATGAAAAACAAGGAGCTCATCCAGCTGCTGTCTTTGGAGAAAAGCCTTGTTTATTTCTCAACATCTTTAAAAGCAAACGGATCTGTTCTTGAAAAGCTTATGAAAATGAAATTTATAAAACAATATCCGGAAGACGAAGATTTGTTGGAAGATGCAATAATTGAAAACAAGCAGGCAATAGAAATGGCAAGCATATACAGCAATATATTAACAGGAACAATGGATGCTTTCGCTTCTATTATTAATAATAATTTAAGCACTGTCATGAAAATACTTACATCAATTACCATTGTAATGGCTGTGCCGACTATTATTGCAAGCCTCTGGGGGATGAATGTCCCTGTACCTTTTGCTGAATTCAAATTCGGTTTTCTGGTTATCATAATAATTACAGGTTCCATCGCAGCAATAGTGACCTACATACTTGCCAGGAAAAACATGTTTTAAGGTTTTGCAATAAGAAACCCTGCATATTTTTTAAATTTAAAATCTTTTTAATTAATAAATTTATTATTTTTTGCAGGGAAACATTTTGATTTGTTATTTCTTTTTTGTTTTACCTTTAGCTTTTGTTGCCATTTTTCCCTCATGGAATTAATAATGATAATTAATAATATTGTATTACCAAAATACTGATTGTAAATATGCACAATAAAGAAATATTTTTATTTTTTTATATATTTTTTCAGACGAAATTCCGCCTGATAATAGTGAAAATATTATCTTGACATGTAATTTTTATTTATATAGAATTCATATTTACTTCAAGGATATTTAAAATCATTTTATAAGGG
>DNFX01000278.1 GCA_003486795.1 Actinomycetota bacterium | reverse complement strand
ACGGCAAAACTGTCGCCTTTCTCGGACTTACATTCAAGCCTGAAACTGATGACATGAGAGAAGCGCCGGCCCTTACCATAATTCCCGCACTGATAAACGGAGGGGCTAAAATCAGGGCGGCGGACCCGGCCGGAATTGATGAAGCAAAAAAACTTCTTCCCGGCGAGGTTTCATATTTTCAGGACCCGTATGAGACAGCTGCCGGTGCTGATGCGCTTGTCCTTTTAACTGAATGGAACCAGTACCGGGCACTTGATTTTGACAGGCTTAAAAATATAATGAATAAAGCTGTTTTTATAGATCTTAGAAATGTCTTTAATCCTGATAAGGTAAAAAGCTCGGGATTTAAATATTTTGGAGTCGGACATGGAGATGTCTTTAATAATCAAATAAATTAAAAAATTGTTCAGGAGCATTTATGCTAGAATTTTTCTATACACTGTTTATTTTTCCCATTGAGACAATTATCAGTGTAATGTATTGGTTGCTTTTAAAAATATTTGAAATCCACGGGCTTGCAATAATATTTTTGAGTATTACTGTAAACCTGATTTCTCTTCCTCTTTATAATGTTGCAGAAAAATGGCAGCAGAAGGAAAGAGATATACAGGCCAGATTAAAGAATAAGCTTGATGATATCAAGGCTGTTTTTAAAGGTGCTGAGAGGCACATGATTATTAAAACATACTATAGACAGAATAATTATCATCCTTTTTATTCTTTGCGAAATATCCTTGGTCTTGCCATTCAGGTTCCATTTTTTATTGCAGCTTATCATCTGCTGAGTCATATGCCAATGACTGCCAAGACCAGTTCGTATTATTTTATAAATGATTTAAGACTGGAAGATGCTCTACTGCGAATCGGTGAAATTACGATTAATGTTCTTCCTGTTGTCATGACTGTTGTAAATCTTATTTCAGCTTTTGTATATTCAGGAAAGCTTCAGAAGAAGGAAAAAAATCAGCTCTTTATAATGGCCCTGATTTTTCTTGTGCTTTTGTATAAATCCCCGTCCGGTCTTGTTCTTTACTGGACAATGAATAATGTTATTTCACTTATAAAAAATATTATCAATTCTACTAAGAATCCTAAAAAATATTTCTTTATTTTACTTACAGGATTTCTTTCTTTTATTCTGTTTTATACAATTTTATTCAGATTTACGATATTTCTGAAAATGGCAGACCTGGAAAGCTTTGTTTTTAAAAGGAAAAAAATACTGGCAATAAATCTGATTTTCGGCGGTTTTTTGGCTTTTGTTGTGATCTTTCCGTATATAGCGGGAAAAATCAATAAAGCTCTGGAATATATTTTTTCTGGAATAAATAATAATAAAAGTGGAACAGCTGTCTTTGTATTGTCTTGTTCTCTGATTTTTATGTTGACAGGCCTTATCGCTCCATCGCTTCTTATTTCTGGTTCTCCGCTTGAGTTTACAGAAATTATTTCCGGGAAGTATTATAACCCTTCATTTGCTTTGTTTAATTCAGCAATGCAGGCATTCGCATTATTTGTTTTTATACCATCAGTAATATATATTTTATTTTCCTGGAAGGTAAAAAGATATCTGATACTTGGATCTTTTATTTTTTCAATGATTTTTCTCATGAATTTTTTTGTTTTTTCAGGGTCATACGGAGTTATCAGTCTGGAATTTACTTTTGATAACTCACTGATTTTAAAACCCGAGCCCTATCAGGCTTTTCTTAATTTAACAGGAATTATATTGACAACTGTAATAGTGATTTTTCTGATTTATAAAAATTATTATAAATTAATAATTAATATGCTTTTAATAATTGTAATCTCACTTGCAAGTATCTCTTTTTATAATATCTATAAAATCAATTCAGAATTCGCTGATATGCTTGCCTACAGGTCCAGTCATGGATTGGAAGAAGAAAACAGCAGTACAAATAAAATATTTAGATTAAGTAAAAACGGGAAAAACGTTTTTGTTATCATGCTCGACCGGGCGCTCGGCGGTCTTATGAGTGAAGTTTTAAAACATAATCCCGAACTGGCTCAGCAGATGCCGGGTTTTGTCTGGTACCGGAATACTTTATCTTTTAACGGGCACACCCTGCTTGGGGCTCCGCCTCTGTTCGGAGGTTATGAATATACTCCTATAGAAACCAATAAACGGGATCAAATGACCCTGACAGAAAAACATAATGAAGCTCTTCTTGTAATGCCCCGAATATTTCTTGAAGAAGGTTATAATGTTGTTGTTACAGACCCGAGAAATTCCAATGATAACTGGGCATCAGATCTTACGATCTATGAAAAATATCCAGGTATTTACGCTGACGATTTAATCGGTAAATATTCTGCAGAATGGATAAATGAGAATATAAAAAAGTCTGATGATGGTTCGGTTTTAAATATTGAATCAATATTGAAGGAGTATCTTCTTAATTTCAGTATTTTTAGAATAATGCCTAATTTTTTCCGCAGCCGGATATATGATGGTTCAAGATGGCTGAAGCCGGACAAAGAAAACCTTCCATTAAAATTTATCAATAGTTTTTCTGTGCTTGATTATCTGCCGAAGCTGTCAAGCTTTGATTCTGAAAAAAATACTTTTAACATAACTACAAACGATACAGTACATGAACCGCGGATTTTGGATATTTATATACCTGCAGATTTTAAAAGCACACTTCCCGGCGTTAAAGAGTATATTCCCCCGTTTAATGACAGTTATACACTCAGGCATTTCTATACCCAAATTGGAGCTTTTCAGAAATTCTGCAAATGGTTTATTTATCTGCAGGAAAATGGTGTATATGACAATACAAAAATAATAATTGTCTCAGATCATGGCCGGGATATTGTTGACCCATTTTTTGCTGATTTTTCTGATGATGAGGCTGAAAGAAATGAATATACATATTATCATCCGCTTCTTCTTGTAAAGGATTTTAACGTTAAAGAAAAATTTTCTATTTCAGATGATTTCATGACTAATGCGGACGTCCCTGCCATTGCAACTGATCATCTGGGAAATGCTCTAAATCCTTTTACCGGAAAAGCTTTAAAGGGTGATCATAAGAAGGATGGTGTTGAAATTGTGACTATACATACGTGGAGACAGGAACGATTCAGCAAATACAAATTCAAGTTCACTGAAAAAGATATTATCCGTGTCAAGAATAATATCTTTTTAAAAGAAAACTGGACCAGGGTAAGTGAATGAAAGTATTTTTTTATATTTTTTATTTTATATTTATTAATATTTTTATAGTACAGGCATATATTGATCCGGGTACAGGCAGCATGCTGTTCGCAGTATTAACCGGTATTATATCTACATTGTTTTTTGCAGGTAAAACTATCATAATCAAGCTTCAGACAATGCCATTCTGGTATA
>DNFX01000281.1 GCA_003486795.1 Actinomycetota bacterium | reverse complement strand
GAATAATGATATCGCAAACCATAATTCTTACGATGTGTGAAAAACCTGTTGCAGATTTTAAAAATATTGAAATACTTTTAAAAAATATAAATGAAGTCAATCCTTCTGCTTCTATTTTTCTTTCAATATTCAGGCCCTATCCTCTTGGAGAACTGGAAGGCAAAAAAGTAGTAGTAGGTATGACTGCAAAAAGTATAATGCAGGATAAAATAAAAAATTACCTGGAAAAGAAATATAAATGCTCTATAAAAGGAATGACCTTTAATCTTTCAGACAGACCAAAACTGCATGATGAAATCAGAAAATTTGATGATTTCGATGTTTTTCTTTCAGAATTAAAAGCCGCTGCCGTAGACGTCATAACTGATTATTCAGTCAGACATAATAAAGAAGTAATATACATGAATAACGTTCCCTCGTTCAGGGGGGGGAATAAAAAATTTATCAGCTATCTGTCTGATTTGTTTAATAATATAAGCAGTTGATTTTTTACCGGATACCTTAAATTATAATAAAAAGATAAAATAAAATTACATGGACAGAGAAGAAAACAAAAAAGAAATGATCGTAATATCTGATAAAAAAAAGGGAGGTCTTCCATTTTCAAAAGGCATACTTGCCAATTCAATAATAATTACCGGACTGGATATGCTGACTTCACATCGTATAGCTGTCGATGTGCAGGATTATCTTGTCAAAAATAAATTATTATCAATTTCACTTGAGGAACTCAGGGCACTTGTATTCAGATTTATAAAAGATGAGGTTAATCTCGAATATGCAGAGAAATATCTTTTATGGCAATCAGTCGGTAAACTGAGAAGACCCATAATAATACTTATCGGCGGTTCTACAGGAGCCGGGAAATCAACTATTTCTACCATAATGTCCAACAGACTGAATATTTCAAGAGTTGTTTCAACAGATGCAATAAGAGAGATAATGCGCACTTCTGTTTCTGACAAATTAATAAAACCATTGCAGGGCTCATCTTATAATGCATACAAATATCTGGCACTTCCTCCTACAGGGGTAAGTCCAGTAATACTTGGTTTCAGGGAGCAGGTAATGGCTGTTACTGTTGGCATAGAAGCAATTATTAAGAGGAGTGTAGAGGAAAAAATAGATACAATAATTGAAGGTGCGCATGTTGTGCCAGGATATATAAATATCAAAAATCTTGAAAACAAAGCTTTGATAGAACATTTCATTATAATTGTCGAAGATGAAAAACTGCACAGAGAACATTTCGTTAAAAGAACATTTGAAACCCAGGGTTCAAGGCCCATGCAAAGATATCTGAGACATTTAAAAAATATTAGAATGATACAGGGGTACATACAGGAACTTGCAGCTAAAAATAATGTCAAAATACTTGATAACTATAATCTTGACCATACACTTGTTGAAGCAATGGACCTGATGTTTGAAAGAGTAAAAAAAGAGTTTTCAAGTCATAGTTACTGAGATCATTTTATTTCAAATTCAGCTTCTCTGGCAATAATATCATTGTGATACAGCGTTACAAGATATTTGCCTTTCTGATAAAAGTGTCCTTTTTTTATAATCGGGATTTCAATTATTTGCGAAATTTCTTTTTCGATGGGGATTATGCTTGTCTGTATAATTAATTTTTCAGAATCAGAAATATGATAAATAACTAATTTATATTTTTCGTTTTTAAGAGGGTTTTTTAACTTCAAAACAGCACGGATATCAGTATATTCGGTCTGCTGCAGAACAGGAATCCCGATAATCCCTGAAGGAAGATTATAGCCGGATGATTTATCTGTGATAAAAAATGAGTCTATCCCTTCATCTTTCTTTACTGCATAAATAATAATTGAAGAAATTATTATTGTAATAATTATTAATATTATTATTATTATTTTTATATTCATAAAAAAAATAAATATTTTTATATTATTGCAAAAATTTTTATAATATAGTTTGATATTTTTTTGATTGTTTAAATAGAATTATTTTAATTTATTATATTTGAATGTAAAGTTTAAAATTCTGACCGTAAAATACCAGAGTTTTTAGGAGGACTAGGAATGCCGATTTATAGTTACAAGTGCAGCAATTGTGAAAAAGTTTTTGATAAATTTGAAAAACCCGGAAATAACAGTAAAGTAATTTGTCCTGATTGTGGAAGCGAAGCATTAAGGATTTTTTCACCTGTTGGTATTGTCTTTAAAGGTTCAGGATTTTATTCAACAGATTATAATTCCAAGAGCTCAAAAGCTGCTTCATCAACTTCATTGGAAAACAAAAAGGATGAAGTAAAAAAAGAGGCAAAAAAAGAAGAAAAACAACAAGCGCCCATAGAAAACAAATCTGTTGCAGAAAAGAAATAGTTTGTAATAAGGTTTTTATTTTTATGTCAATTTGATTAATGATATTTTTATGTCAGCTTTATTGATATTCTCATTTATATTATTTTTATTTCATATTTTCAGTTTAAGGGCAATCTTCAAGACAGGCGGCTGGGGAGCGGCAGCAGATAATACAAAAATGATAGAGGAGATTAAAAATGAGGTTCGTGAAGAAGATAAAGATATTCCAGTAGTTTTTGCCCTTCCGATAATAATAATTGTTTTACTCTCACTGATAGAGCTGGGATATTATTTTTTTGCAGTATATATCCTTAATGATAATCTGATTATTGCTGGTGCTTCTGTTCTTGTAGGGTTTCATATTTATTCGCTTATAAAATTTTTTCCAAGAATAAAAATATTTTTCCACAAACCTTTGGATTTTCTGAAAGAAAAAACAGAACCTTTTGAAAATATTACAAATGCTATTATGGCAATTCTTGAGATTCTTTTCTGTCTATATGTTATTATTAAAATAATTCTTAAAACCAATTAATAGCTTTATTTGATAATAAGGTAAAAAAAAATGACAAAGACTACAAAGATTCTTCTAATAGTACTGGCGGTTATCATTGTTGCAGGTGCTTTAACTGTTATTCTGATTAATAATCCGCCCGGGCAGCCGGCTGGCAATGCTACCCAGACAAGTGTAAGAATAAATGAAAGTAGTGAAGAAAATACAACAGATATTGCTATGGAAGAGACTCTTACAAAGCAGGAACAATATGAAAAAATGCTTGAAAACGAATATTTTATTGAAGTCTATAATAATTTCAGATACCTTCAGTCGGAGATAGTGGATGCCGGGCTAATAGAAGATAATGATACTTTATTTTATATGGTATTCAATACAAGCGATGCTTTTGATAAAATTGACCAGTTTTATAAAAATAAAAAAGTACAATCGGTCTGGAGCAGAACAGAGATTTTTGAAACAGTTGACAAAAAACTGGAAGAAAATTTTGTAGAAGACGAAGAAGAAATATCAGAGAAAAATAATACTGAATTCAGATTTTCCAAATATTCTTTTGTCAGCCAGGATAAGGACAGGTATTTAAACGTACTTATAAAATCACTGTCTGGCAATAACAATCAGATAATGCTAATATCCTGGAATCTTGATTCATGATGCAACCTTTCTTTTCAGAGCAGCAAAAAATTTACAAGGTCAGTGAATTAAACCTTGAGCTAAAAAAAAATCTTGAATCTTCATATTTTGACATATGGGTGGAAGGTGAAATCAGCAATTTTGCATTTCCAAACAAAAAACACATGTACTTTACATTAAAAGATGATAATTCAATGTTAAAAGTTGCATTTTTTGAAAACAGTATAAGAACTTCTGATTTTTCAGCATTAAAAATTACTGAGGATTCTTTACTTAAAGATGGTATTCATGTTTATGTCAATGGTTATATAAGTATTTATGACAAGAGAAGTGAATACCAGATAATTGCAAAAAATATAATTCCCGTAAGAGAGGGAAGCCTTCTTATGGCTTTCGAGCAACTAAAAAAAAGTCTTGAAAGCCAGGGTCTTTTTGCCGATATGCATAAAAAGAAAATTCCTGTTCTGCCCCGCAGAATAGGAATTATTACTTCAAAAAGCGGAGCTGTTATAAAAGATGTTATCAAGATATTAAATAAAAGATTCGGCAACTATCATCTGGTTTTAAGAAATACATCTGTTCAGGGCAGGCAGGCAGGCAGGGAAATATGTTCAGCAATAGACGATTTGGAAGAATTCGGCGTAGATGTGATAATAATTGCCAGAGGCGGAGGCTCGTTTGAAGATCTTGCGTGCTTTAATGATGAAGACCTTGCAAGAAGGATCTTCAAATGTAATATCCCTGTAATATCAGGTGTGGGTCATCAGACAGATTATACCATCTGTGATTTTGTGGCTGATGCAAGAGCTGCAACCCCTACGCATGCAGCTGAAATGGTTATCCTGGACAGGTATGAAACTCTACAAAATTTAAAATCAGCAAGAAGCAAGATTACCAGTCTTTTAATAAGCAGGATATCTTCTCTGAAACGTGAACTTTTCCTGCTTTCAGCAAAAAGACTATTTAAATGGCCGAGGATCATAGTTAATAATTTCTGGCAGTATTATTACAGCTGTTCAGAAGACTTAAAAGGTAACATTGATTTTATTATAAGCAGAAACAAAAAAGCATTCGATATTTTAAATCCGAGAATAAATCCATTTATTTTAAAAAGAAAAATAAAAACGGATACAGATAGTGTAAAAAGGATATTATCTGTTATTAGTGAAAAATATAAAGTCTTTTTAAATAAAAAAAGAAGCGAAACAGAAATTATGATGGAAAGATTAAAAAATTCAAATCCTGTTACAATATTGGAAAAGGGATTTTCCATTACAAAAATAGCCAGTACCGGCAAGCTTGTAAAGAACATAGAAATGGTCAAAAAAGGCGAAATGATTGAAACTATTGTTAAAAATGGTAAATTATATTCAGAAATAACAGGGAAAAATAAATATTAATATTTCTAAGAATTCGAGGATGATATGGAAAATAAAAATTTAAGTTTTGAAGAAGCGATGCAAAAGCTTGAAGATATAGTTAATGAACTTGAAAAGGAAGGCATTACGCTTGAAGACGCAATGAATAAGTTTGAAGAAGGTGTTAAGCTTTCTGAGTTCTGTGTTAATAAATTAAATGAAGCTGAAAAGAAAATCGAAGAACTGACCAGAACGGAAAGTGGTGAGCTGAAAGTCAGCGATATTGTGATTGATGAGTGATATTATTTTCCCCAGAAACTTTTTTATACAATTTAAATCAGATAAATTTACTGATAAAAACTTCTTATATTAATTAATCTATTAATACATTTTTTTATAAAATAAAAAATAATCTTGACAATAATATTTTATTGGTATATCTTAATGGTGTGATGTGGGGAAAAGTGGGGAAAATGGTCATATAAAACCCATAAAAAGGAAGCAATATTATCTTTTTTAAAAATAAGTGGGGATATGTTTCTAGGAGAATACCAGAGAAATTTAGACAGCAAACAAAGACTATTTATTCCTGCAAAATTCAGGGAAGAGCTTACCAAAGGAATTGCCGTTATTTCAAAAGGATTTGATGAAAAATGTCTTTTCCTGTTTTCACTGGAAAACTGGGAAGACCTTGCAAAAAAAATCACAAATAGCCCTGTAACAAATATCAATATACAAAAATTTTCCAGATGGTTTTTTAAATCAGCGCATGAGGAAGTTCTGGATTCTCAGGGACGTATAAAAATAGATAAAACTCTTGCTGATTTTGCGAATATTAAAAAAGACGTTGTCATGGTAGGAGTTTCAACAAGAGCAGAAATATGGTCCAGGGAAACCTGGGAAAAATATGCAGATGCTGCTGATAAGGAATTTTCAGGAAATGAAAAGGCTTTTGAAAGCCTTGGTTTTTAAAAATTGGTTAAGCGATAAGCCAATTATTATAAATGAAGTTAGAGCAAATACACATACCTGTTCTTTTAAAAGAGAGTTTGTTTTATCTGAATCTCAAGCCGGGAAAGGTAGTATTTGACGGAACTCTTGGCGGTGCGGGCCATACGGTAGCAATATTTAAAGCCATTGCCCCCACAGGCATAATTATAGCAGTAGATCATGACAGCCAGGCTGTCAGCACCGCCGCCAAATTATTTGAGAATAAGCGGAATGCCTATTTTTCTAAGGGAAATTTTGCGGATGTTTTATCAGTGATAAAAAAATCAGGCATAGAAAGAATTGACGGTTTTTTACTTGACCTGGGTATGTCGTCAATGCAGATAGAAAAATCTGAAAGAGGCTTTAGCTATATGAGGGATGAGCCGCTTGATATGAGAATGGATAATACGGATGCCTTATCTGCTTTTGAAGTAGTAAATTATTACAGTGAAGATAGGCTTAGGGATATTTTTTACAGGTATGGGGAAGAAAATTATGGAGCAGGCATAGCGCGTAACATTATAAAATTCCGTAATCAGAGCCCCATAAGAACCACAGGAGAATTAAACAGGATTATCGAGAAATCAATTCCCCCCAAAGCAAGATATGGTTCAAGGGGGCATCCTTCAAAAAGAATATTCCAGGCAATCAGGATAGAAGTAAACAGAGAACTGGATAATCTTGTTAGGGGCATTGATAACGGATTTAGAGCATTAAACAAAGGCGGACGAA
>DNFX01000152.1:4596-5801 GCA_003486795.1 Actinomycetota bacterium | reverse complement strand
ATATAAGAATATATTAATTGAAATTCAGATAAATGTTTGAAATAAAAGGAAAAAATCATGGAAATATCTAAAATCACCTCTGTTTTTCCTGAAAAAAGGAACATCCTCAAAACAATCAAAGACTCTATTCTTGCTGAAGATAATGGAAAAGAAGAATTTTTCAGATTTGAATTTGAAATCAAGCAGAATGACTCCCTGGACTTAATATCATGGCTTAATGCACAGAAAAATGATGTAAAAATCTATTTTTCTGACAGAAACAGAAATGAATATGCTGGTATAGGTATAGGTGACATAATTAATTACAAACCTGTATTTCAAAAATCCAGTGAGTTTGAAAGCAGCAAGAAGTCTGTTCTTGAAGATGTCTTCAGGACTATCAGTGAAAGAGTTGCTCTTTCAGGCAGACAGCTGAGATATTACGGAGGACATGCTTTTGATATTAATGACACAATGGATTCGACATGGCATGGTTTTGGAAATATTTTATTTCTCGCACCGCTGATAGAAATAACCGGAAACGGAAACGGCAGAACACTGGCAGTGAATTTTTATTATAATCCTGAAAAAGGAATCAGCAGAAAGAATATATATGAAAAAATTGAGAGGGAAATTACCAATCTGGATAAAACTGAAGCAATAAGTAATAAAAAGAATTTCCTGTTAAAGAGCAGGTATGATATACCCCGAAAGGAAAAATGGCTGAGAAACATTAATAATGTTAAAGATACTTTCCAGATAGAAAACATTAGTAAGATAGTACTGGCAAGAAAAACTATTTTTAAGATAGATAATCCTGCAGATCCTTTGGTTATATTCGATTTTTTAAAAAAGCAGAATATAAAGACTTATGATTTTTATTTTCAGATTTCCAACAATTATGCATTTTTCGGATGTTCACCTGAACTGCTTTTCCACCGGAAAAAAGAAAGCCTGACAAGTGATGCGATTGCAGGAACTGTCCTTAAAGGCAAGAACAGGGAGGAAGAAAAATTATATGCTGATGAGCTTATGGCGTCTAAAAAAGATTCTGAAGAATTCAGATTTGTGTTCAATGATATAAAAAAGGAATTAAAGAAAATATGCGAATCGGTCAATGTCTCCAGAGACAAAGAAGTACTTGCTTTAAGTTATGCCCAGCATATCAGGAGTCAGTTTGACTGTATTCTGAAAGATAAAATTAGCGACTACAGAATAATGAAGAG
>DNFX01000152.1:0-4550 GCA_003486795.1 Actinomycetota bacterium | reverse complement strand
GGTTTTTATTCCGGTCCTGTTGGATGGGTGGGTAATGATGAGGCCTGTTTTGCTGTCGGACTGAGGTCAGGAATTCTTGATAACAGGTGTCTGTCTGTCTTTGCAGGAGCAGGGATAGTAAAAAAATCATCTCCTGAAATGGAATGGGATGAAATAGAAAATAAGGTAACTCCATTTTTGAAAATATTAAATAAAAAATTCAGGTAAGAAAATCAATTTGTATTTAATCATAAATGATATATAGAAATAATTTAAATCACATCTGGTCAGAACTGATAATTGAGGAGTTGATAAGAAACGGGATAGATCTTTTTTGTATATCGCCAGGCTCAAGATCCACACCTCTTACAGCTGCAGCAGCTTATAATAAAAAAGCAAAAAAGATAATTTCTTATGATGAACGAGGAAGTGGTTTTTACGCACTGGGATTTGGACAGGCTTCACAAAAACCTGCAGCAATAATTGTCACTTCCGGCACTGCTGTTGCAAATCTCTATCCTTCAGTTATAGAAGCATTCCAGTCAAAAATCCCGATGATTATACTTACTGCAGACAGACCGCCTGAACTTCAGAAAGCAGGGGCTAACCAGACAATAAATCAGGAAAATATTTTCGGTAATTACACAAGATGGTTTTTTAATATGCCCTGCCCTGACTATAATATAAATCCTTCATTTGTACTTTCAAATATAGATAATGCAATAAGGCTAAGCATGTCAGAACCTAAAGGTCCGGTACATTTAAATTTTATGTTCAGGGAACCTCTTGAACCATTTGATTCTGAAGACAATGTTTTGGATAAAAATTATCTTTCTGAAATTGAGCAGTGGACAAATAAAACCGGTTCTTACTGCAATTTTGTCAGAACATTAAAAAATTGTGATAAATACCCATATGAAAAAATTCTGGAATTAATCTCAATAAATAAAAAAGGCCTGATTTCAATTGGCAGATTATCTTCAGATGATGAAAGAAAATACATATTAAAACTCCTGAATATACTGAAATGGCCGGTATATGCTGATATAATTTCCGGCTTAAGGTTTAAAAAATCGGCAGGTACAAATATCATAAAACATTTTGATATGAATATACTGTCATCAGTGTTCTGTGAAAACGCCAAACCAGAGGTAGTCCTGCATTTCGGAGAAAGAATAACCTCCAAAAGATTTTTTGAATTTTTAAAGGCATACAGACCGGAGATTTTTATAAATGTAAAAAATGATAATGTCCGTTATAATCCTGAGCATTTCGCATTAACAACAATAGAAGCTGATATATGCAATTTCTGCGACTGTCTGACAAATATGATAAAAAAAATAAAACAGAAAGAAGATTTTAGGAGTTTTTATGATAAAAAAGCCTGTCAGGCTCAGAAAATAATTGATAGAAACATTAAAGAAGAGAAAGCATTAAATGAAGTATTTATTGCCAGATATATTTCAAAGAACCTATCAGAGGAATTCTGCCTTTTTTTATCAAACAGCATGCCGGTGAGGGATTTTGAATTATATTCGGACTGCAAAGATTTAAATATAAAAGTAGGTTCAAACAGGGGAGCAAGCGGTATTGACGGTGTTATCGCTTCGGCAGCAGGTTTTGCAACAGGAAATAAAAAAGCAGGCATACTTGTAACAGGGGATATTGCCTTCATTCATGACATAAATTCACTTTCATTACTTGGCAGGAGCGATTTTCCGTTAATTGTAGTTCTTATAAATAATAATGGAGGAGGAATCTTTAACTTTCTTCCAATATCTGGGTTTAAGGAAATATTTGATGAATATTTTGTGACACCTCACGGGTATCAGTTTGCAGGTGCAGCAGAAAATTTTAAAATAAAACATAATTCCGCATATAACAAAAATGATTTTAAGGATTTATTTGAAGATGCAAAATTATCTGCCAAAAATAAAAAAGAATCATCTATAATAGAGGCTCATACAAATGGAGAATATGATTTTAAATTTAGAAAAAAAATAAAATACGAAATAATAGAAATGCTGGAGGATAAATCCATAATTTTTTAAAATACTATATTTATAACAGGATGGAAAATGCAAAAATTCAAATGGATCAAAGTAAGAGAATATGAAGATATCATTTTTGAAAAAAATCTGAACATTGCAAAAATTACTATAAACAGACCGGAAGTAAGAAATGCTTTCAGACCCCTTACTATCCGGGAAATATCAGAATCTCTTTCGGATGCTTCGACTGATGAAACCATAGGAGTAATTATTCTGACAGGTAAGGGCGATAAAGCTTTCTGCTCAGGGGGAGATCAGAAAATCAGGGGAAATGCCGGTTATGCGGATAAGGACGGAAAGGAAAGTCTTGGTGTTCTTGAGCTTCAAAGACAGATTAGAACATGTCCCAAACCTGTAATTGCAATGGTTGCGGGTTATGCGATAGGAGGAGGCAATATACTTGCCCTTGTATGCGATCTAACTATTGCTGCTGAAAATGCTGTATTTGGTCAGACAGGGCCGAAAGTCGGTTCTTTTGACGGAGGTTTCGGTTCATCATATCTTTCCCGGGTTGTGGGCCAGAAAAAAGCAAGAGAGATATGGTTTTTGTGTCGTCAGTACAATGCTTCCCAGGCTCTGCAGATGGGTATGGTAAATGTGGTTGTCCCACTTGAAAAACTTGAAGATGAAACACTTAAATGGTGCTCTGAGATTTTACAGAATTCCCCTACAGCAATAAAATGCCTGAAAGCAGCCCTTAATGCTGATTGTGACGGACAAACAGGATTACAACAGCTGGCAGGTTATACCACGATGCTTTTTTATCAGACAAAGGAAGCTCAGGAAGGAAGAGATGCGTTTGTCCAGAAGAGAAAACCTGATTTCAGGAAAAACAAATAATTTTTTTGCAGTATCATCATAAATAAATGTTATCTTCGAAATTAAAAATCTGGATTCTTGGAATAAGACCCAAAACTCTCGCAGCATCAATATCTCCGGTTATTATGGGTCTTGCTGTTGCTTTTAATGACAGACAGAATACCTTGCATTTGCCGGCAGCAATACTTACTTTTTTTGCTGCACTCTTAATCCAGGCAGGCACAAATCTTTCAAACGATCTGTTTGATTATATTAAAGGAGCTGATAACAAAAAAAGAGTAGGACCTTTAAGGATAATGCAATCAGGACTTGTAGCAAAAAAAGAAATGTTACTGGGTATTTTAATTGTTTTTTTTCTTGCATCAGCATGCGGAGTTTTTCTCGTAATCCGTGGCGGTCTCCCAATACTCATTATAGGTATAATTTCAATTATCTGCGGTTTCTTATATACTGCCGGTCCGCGTCCGTTAGGTTATATCGGTCTTGGAGAATTATTTGTCCTGTTTTTTTTCGGGATAATTGCGTTTGCAGGTACATATTACATACAGACTCTTGTTTTTTCCCCTATACTTGTTGTATTGGGTCTGATACCCGGTTTTTTTTCCGTGGCCATATTATCTGCAAATAATCTTAGGGATATAAAGACTGACAGGGAAGCTGGAAAAAATACCCTTGCTGTAAGATTTGGATATAAATTTGCTATATCTGAATATGTGTTCTGCATGTTGATACCTTACATACTTCTGATAATTATGGTATTAACCTTACAAAATCATTATTATTCACTTTTATCTCTGGTCAGTATTTTTTTTGCTGTAATGCCTATAAGAATAGTTCTTAATAAAAATAATCATAAGCCAGCTAATCTGATTTATGTTTTGGAAAGAACCGGTCAGGTTATGCTTATATTTTCCCTGATTTTCTGTATAACATGGAATATAAACATATGAACATTATAAAAATAAATAACTTAAATATTTTTAAGTTTGATTTGCCTTTAAAAAAAGGATTTGTTTTAAAGGACACTCTGATTGACTCAAGGAAAGGCATATTTATTGAAATAGAGACTGATCAGGGGCTGAAATATTATGGTGAATCAAGTCCCCTGATGTACTTCCATAAAGAAAAATTTTCTGACTGCCTGAAACAGATTAAAGAAATAAGGAAAATCATGACAGAAAATCTGGATTTTTTTGATATCAGATACCTGCATTTAGATAAAAGATATTTAATGGATAGTTTTGAAGATTTCTTTACCATTAATTTTATTCAAAAAATTAATTCACACCTGGAAAGTGGCATCAAAAAAGATATGTTGCCTTCGGTAAGATATTGTTTCGAGATGGCTTATTTCTCTATCTTTATAAGGAATTTCGATTTCATTGGACAATTTAAAATTTCTGCAGATAGTTTTATCCCATTATGCCGACTGGCTACTGATGTCAGTGTGACTGATCTTGGAATTTTGGAAGAAGAAATCAGAAGCCGGAAATACAATACAATAAAAATAAAAATAGGCAGACATGAAACAGACAGTGAAATAAGTGCAATAATGAAAATTATAGATATCATTGAAAGAAACAATAGAAAAGATGTAGCTATAAGGCTTGACTCCAATATGGCTCTGTCCAAAAATGAAGCTATAAGATTTCTCAAAAATATCGATAAAACCCATATTGATTTTATTGAAGATCCGGTTAT
>DNFX01000169.1 GCA_003486795.1 Actinomycetota bacterium | reverse complement strand
CAGGGGATATCTGCTTGCAGGCTTGTTAAGTTCATTCCATTTTGTCGTGGAAATCCCGCCAACAAAAACACTGGGATCAAAAGTAGGATTGCTTGCCATTGCAAGAATCTCTCCTGTCTTGATATCCATAACTACCACAGCGCCTCCTCCTGCTTTATAATATTCGTCAGTATTTGTTATTTTGGTTTCCCTTATCTGCTCAAGCTGGGTGGCAAGAGTTTCCTCTACAAATTTCTGAAGTTCGATATCAATAGTAATATATATGTCATTTCCGGGAATGTAATCTGTCTGTTCAATAATATCAGTCGGCCTTCCGAGAGGATCTACTTCATAAATTATTTTACCTTTTATTCCCTGCAGAATATCTTCATACTGCGCCTCTATGCCTGTAAGTCCTATCTGATCGCCGCCTTCATATCCTGTCTTATATTTTTCCATTTTCAGCTTTTCCTCTGTTATCTCCCCTGTATATCCAAGAACATGTGCCGCCAGGTATCCGTAATTATATTGTCTTAAAAAAATATTGATTATTTCCACACCCGGAAGACTGGCGCTGTTTTCCTTGAGATAAACAAGAGTCTCCTGATCAATATCATATTTGATTATTACTCTGTCTATATATGTGGTCTTTTTTTCCTCAAGCATTCTTTTCAAATCATAATATGGTATTTTCAGTCTTGTGCTCAGAATTGTCAGTATGTCTTCTCTGTTCAGAACGGTATATGGATCTACGGCAACAGCGATGGTGGGAATGCTTTCAACAAGAAGTTTTCCGTTTCTGTCATATATATTGCCTCTCGGGGCAGCAGTGGATCTGGTTCTTGTAATATTTTCTGATGCTGCCTGGGCATATATATCACCGCTCATTACCTGCAAAAAATATAACCTCAGGGAAAGGACGACAACTATCACTATTACCAGATAACCGATAAAAATAAGTTTTTTATCTGAATTGATATTCAACAGTATCTTCTCCAGAGAATTTTAACCTGAATAAAGGAAATATTATAAAAACTAGCAATATATTAAATAATGGCTTTGTAACAAGCTCAATTACCACTGACAAAAAATCCATTTGGAAATTAAATAAATAATACATTATGTTTAATAATATTATATTTATTTCAGTTGTTATAATTACAATAAAAATATAACTTAAAAGCCTTAATTTTAATCCTGTGCTTATAAGTCTGCAGATAACAAAAACACATAATGAAAAAATAAGGGGAGAAACCCCTACTAATGTTCCTGAAAGCAGGTCGAATATCATGCCTGAGATAAAGGCAAATATCATACCTGTTACAAAACCGTCCCTGAGTGTTGCAGCTGCCAGTGTAATAAGAATAAAATCAAAGCTGATATGGTATATCTCAAGTTGTTCTCCAAAAATTATCTGAAAGATAATAAAGAAAACAAGAATAAAAAAATGTATTATTTTTAAAAAATATTTCATTGCTGTTACCAGCCAGTAATTACCAGAACATTTTCAATCTTACGCATATCCACAAAAGTTTCCACCTCTATTTCCTGATAAGGATTTTTATCAGAATTGTTTACCTTTTTCACTGCTCCTATAAGAATCTCCTCCGGTATGTATTTACCGAATTCTGCAGTTATTAATATATCGCCCGGATACACAGTATCGCTTTTTGGAATATAATTGAAAAGTATACTATTATTCTGTGTTCCTTCAATCATACCGAGACTTCTGGACGATAGTATTCTCGCACCGAGACTGGTCTGCGGATCATTTAACAATCTGACATTACATGAGTTACTTGCACTGAGAATAACTATCCCTGCAAGGCCTTTTTCATTGATAACGCACATCCCTTCAAGTACTCCTTCATTTTTACCGACATTAAGTATGATTTCAGATTGCCATTTATCGGTATTATAACCGATCACCTTGGCAGCCACTGTTTCATAATTTTCTCTTTGTTTTATTTCAAGAAGACTGCGCAAGGAATCATTTTCAATTTTCAGATTAATGTTTTCTGTATAATCTTTTAAAAGCTCAGCATTTTTCTGTTCAAGTTCTTTTATTCTCGAAGAAAGACCGAAGAAATTTTTTATATTATCAAATGTTCTGATGACAGGTTGGAAAAAAGTATATAATTTTTCCTGAACAGGCTTGAAAAAATCAAGAGTACCTTCTCTGAGGGATTTGATTACACCAGTATCCCTAAAACTTGCAGTAATCACTACAAGGCAGAGAACAACGATTATCGCTAAAATAATAATATTCTTAACACTTTTTCTTGAGGAGGCCATTAATATATATATTAAGTAAAATATTTAAATTTTTAATGCTTTGCATATTTCAGGTATCTTTTTAATATGGCAAAGTCTTCAGCAACCTTACCTGCTCCTAATGCAACCGAAGCAAGGGGATCATTTGCAAGATAAACAGGACAGTGTGTTTCCCTGCTTACTCTTTCAGTAAGTCCTTTTAACAATGCTCCGCCGCCACTCAGCACTATGCCTCTTTTCATTATATCTGATGCAAGCTCCGGGGGGGTTATATCCAAAACTTCTATTACTGAATTAACAATATCAGTTATGCTTTTCTCAAGTGCTTTTCTTATCTGCTGGCTTGTTATAATTATTGTTTTGGGAAGCCCTGCTACAAGGTCCCTACCGTTTATTTCCATTTTTTCTTCATTTTCAAGAGGAAATGCAGAGCCAATTTCTATCTTTACTTTTTCTGCAGTTCTTTCTCCAAGCAAAAGATTATGCTCTTTCTTCAGATAATATGTTATTGCTTCATCCAGTTCATCGCCGCCGATTCTGAGAGACTGGCTCACAACTATGCCTCCGAGTGAAATTACAGCTACTTCTGAAGTACCACCGCCAATATCTACAATCATTGAGCCCGTAGGTTCATTAATTGGAAGGTCTGCACCTATTGCTGCTGCCAGGGGTTCTTCAATTATATAAGCAGCTCTTGCTCCGGCCTGTTCCGTAGCTTCAACTACTGCTTTTCTTTCAACTGCCGTAATTCCCGAAGGTACACATATAACTATTCTTGGTCTTGCAAATGCAACATTTTTATGAACAAGCTGTATAAAATATCTCAGCATTTTTTCTGTTGTTTCAAAATCAGCAATAACTCCGTCTTTTAAAGGTCTTATTGCAACAATATTCCCCGGAGTCCTGCCAACCATTCTTTTTGCTTCTTTTCCGACTGCAAGTATTTTATTGGTATCTTTGTCTATTGCCACTATTGAAGGTTCATCGAGAACAATACCTTTCCCCTTGACATAAACAAGGGTGTTTGCAGTTCCAAGATCTATTCCCATATCCCTACCGACTACATTTAGAAAAAAGTCAAACATCAGCTCTCCTCATAATAAATTTTATGCTTAAAAACAATTATTTCATTTAAATATATATTACAAAAACAATCAAATAAAAAATATACCGTAAAATATAAAATTATTCCTGAAAATCATTCAGCCTGTATCCCAGTTTATCTATCATTGAAAGAAATTTATATACAGGCAGACCGGCGACATTATAAAAACATCCTTTTATACTTTTTACAAGTATGCATCCGTAACCATCGAGATTATAAGCACCTGCCTTGTCCAGCACATTTTCCCTTTTCAGGTAATCTTCGATATCTTTTCTGCCAAGCTTTCTGAAAGTTACATCTGTAACATCGTAATCGGAAATTATCCTTTCATTATAAAGGCTTATGAGGCTTATCCCTGAATATACTTTATGCGTTTTCCCGGAAAATATTCTTAAAAACTCTCCTGCTTTTTCTTTGTTTTCAGGTTTTAAAAAAAATCTTCCGCCAAGAAAAACAATTGTATCAAAACCTGCAATTAGTATATCCTTAAAAGCCTTTTCTTTAAAATAACCGGTTTTGTTAACTTTAACATAACTGCCGACATCTTTGGCTTTCTCAAGGCTGTTAAAAATTACTGTTTCAGCAGGTTCGTCAAATATTTTTTCATCTGCCAGGGTCGGTACAATTACTTCAAAATTAAGGTTTAATTTATTAAAGATATCGGCTCTTCTGGGTGATTTTGAGGCTAAAATTATTTTTATTTTATTATTTCCTTCTAAAAACATCTGCAAGTAAAAAAGCTAGCAAAAGGCCTATTATTGCACCGAGTGTTATATTGATATGTATGCCAAAATTTATATCAAAAAGATAGAGATTAAGACTTAACTGGTCAGTTCCTACCTTCAATCCCCTGTCAAGAATCGGCACTATGTCTCTTAAAACATGTCCGAGGATTGCCCCCAGAATGCCACCGGTTATAACAACAAAAAAAACTACTATCCCTCTTCTTTTCAATGTTGCCTTTCTCTGATTCTAATATTGCACATGGCAATATTATCAAAACTTAATGATTATTTTTATTTTTTACTCTAAGTATTATAGATTATTACAGGTAATTTCCAAAGAAAATATTTATTTCTCTCTCGGCAGAGTTCTCAGAATCAGAACCGTGGATTACATTTATTGTAATATCAGTTCCGAAATCTCCTCTGATGGTGCCTTTTTCTGCATTCTGCGGATTTGTACATCCCATCAGCTTTCTTACTCTTGCAATAGCATCTTCTCCTTTTATTATCATGACAATAGAAGGTCCGCTTGTCATATATTTCAAGAGCTTTGGAAAATACGGTTTCCCTATGTGCTCTTTGTAATGGGCAAGAGCTATATTTTTATCTATGTGGAGTACTCTTATTCTCTCTATTTCCAGGCCATTTTCCTCAAATCTTGAAATTATTTTGCCTACTACTTTCTTCTCTACCCCATCAGGTTTGATTATAATCAAACTTTTTTCACACTTTGTTTTCTGTTTAACAGGCTTGTCTTCTTCTGTCACTTCTTCCTGTTTCTTATCTGTTTCACTTTTTTCCTCTACTTTTAGGTTCATAGCAGCCTCCCCTATCCAAACTCCTTTATAAACAAATTCCTAATCAAATTTACTGTGTAGTCTTACAATAAGGACAGATTTTCCAGTCAAGGTTTAAAGGCTTTGAGCAATTGATACAGGAATTTTTTAATTTCCTTCTGCAATGCGGACAAATAAGGAAATCCTCCTTTACTTCCTTGCCGCAGGCAGGACATTTAGCATAAGCACTCTCCAAAAGAAATTCCATCCTTTTGATTTCCAGGTCTCTTTCTACAACATCATCTATAAACTCAGGCGGTCTTAAAATAAGATATAATATCAACCCAATATAATTAAAAATAAATACAATGATAGCCCAGAACATCGCAGGAGCCTGCCTTAACTTTGCATCCCTGTAAGTCCAGTATATAAAAGCCAGCCAGACTATTATCAGCATAAAAATAATCCCGTACAATAGGTATTTCCAGATGGGATTAGTAAAAAATGCTATTATATTGTTCGCATATTCCAGTATATCCATCAATCCTCCAATTTTTAACAAAAAAAACAATTCTTAAACAAAAAAACCTCGAATTGCAATAAATAGCAGTCAAGCAATTTTATCAAAACTATACTGTTTTTACAAATTCGAGGTTGGTTATTGAACCGGTTAAAGATATGATATCATCTTTTTCAGCTAAATTTAAAGCATATTTTACTGAATTTTCTATATTATCAATAGTAATCACTTTTTCAGGATACTTCTTTTTTTTTGTTTTTAAAACAGAAATTATATCCAAAACATTTTTTTCAACTTCCTCTACCGGAAGGCTTCTGTCTGTCAGAGAGCTTGAAATAATTAGTATGTCTGCAATCTTTGTGACATCTTCTATCATTTTCTGGTAATCCTTATCTCTCAAAACAGAAAATATAATTATCTTTTTTTTATCCGGGAAAAATCTCTTAATATTTTTAACAAAATTTTTTATTCCTTCTGGATTATGCGAAGCATCTGCAATAAAGAAAGGCTCTTTCTTTATTATCTGAAATCTGCCGGTGATATTTGTTTTCCCAAGTGCTCCGTTTATTTTATTCTGTTCAGTTTCCATGGAAAGGGTATTAAGATATAATTCACTGAGCACAACTGACAAAAGAAGATTTTTTTTCTGATAATCTCCTGCAAGAGGAATAAAAATTTTATCATAATATTTGAAAATTCCTTTTAATGCTACTTCTGCCCCCTCGATACTTTCTTCAAGCACTTTTTTTATTTCAAAATCTTTTTTATAAATATACAGCATGGATCCTGTCCGGGCAGATTTTTCTGAAAAAATATTATTTACTCTTAAGTTTGTACTGTTAGAGGCAACAAGACAATTATTTTTAATTACCTCTGATTTCTCGGAAGCTATCCTGGTTATCGTCCTGCCTAGTATCCGGGTGTGCTCCAGGCTGACGCCGGTCAGCCCTACCACTTTTGCGTCTGCAGCATTTGTGGCATCCCATCTGCCACCCATTCCTGCTTCCATAACCATAACATCCACATTATTCTTTCTGCATGCATAAAACATCATGGATGTCAGTATTTCGAACTGGGTCATGGCACCATTAATATCCATTTCATTTATATTTCTGACAACCGGCATTATCTCATTAAAGAGTGAACTGAAATCATTTTCACTAATCTCCTTACCGTCAAAAGCAATTCTTTCGGTATATGAATGAATATGCGGTGAGATATAATATCCTGATTTCATACCGTGGTGTTTTAAAATAGAAGCTGTTATTTTAGCAGTAGAAGTTTTGCCGTTAGTACCGACTATATGTATGAAATCAGCTTTTTTTTCAGGATGATCAGTTAGTTCAAGAAATTTTTTTATCCTCTCAAGTCCGGGTTTTATCCCGAAAACAAGAGTATCATCAAGATAATTACAGGCTGCTTTATAATTATTTTCTTTCATGTTTTTATTTCTAAAATTCAGATCAGGAGGAGGAAGAAGGAAGCATAGCTTTTTTTATTTTTTCCAGTTCCGATTCAAGGGTTTCCAGGTTTTTCTTTAATTCTGCTGCCTTGTTTTTTTCTTTGTTAACTATAGCTTCAGGAGCTCTGCTTAAAAAATCAGGATTATTTATTTTATTCTCGGATTTTATCAGTTCCAGATCCAGCTTTCTGATATCGGTTTTAATACGTTTTATTTCAAGCTCATAATCCACTGCCTCGGAAAGATCAACAAATATTTCTGTATTATCTATTGTTATCTTTATAATAGAGTCGCCTGCAGATGGCTTCAGATAACTGATGTCTGAAGCTTTACAGAAAACCTTTAGATAATTTTCATTATCACGGATAATATTCAGGTTATCATTATTACTGCCTGCAGAATTAAAATATAATTTTATTTTACTTGCAGGGCTTATATTTAATTCAGATCTTGATTTTCTTACAGCACTTATTATCTCAAAAAGATGCCCGAGTTCCCGGGATTCTTCTGCAGATATCTGTTTTTTTAAAGCTTTCGGAAAATCCAGGATCATTATACTTTCGCCCCTGGATGGCAGGCTCTGCCATATGCGTTCAGTTAAAAATGGCATAATAGGATGCATAATCCTCAAAAATCTTTCAAGCACATAATAAAGAACCAGGCTTGTATTATTTTTTCCAGCAATATCATTGCCGTAAATCTTTACTTTTGCTGCTTCAATATACCAGTCACAGAATTCATTCCAGAAAAAATTGTAAAGAATTTTTGATGCAAAAGAAAAGTTATATTTTTCAATATATCTTTCATAGTTCTTTATTGTCACAGATAATTTTTCAAGTATCCATTTGTCCCATATATTAAGCTTTACGCCTGCAGGCTCCTTGTCAAAATCTATATCTGCATCTTTAACTGCCGATATTACAAATTTGGATGCATTCCATATTTTGTTTGCAAAATTTCTTGTTCCCTCTATCTTTTCTTCTCCAAGAAGGAGATTTTTGCCCGGAGTAGTCAATGCAGCAAGAGTATATCTGAGAACATCACAGCCGTATTTTTCCACTATTGATACTGGATCGATGACATTACCCTTTGATTTGCTCATTTTCTGGCCTTTTTCATCATTAACAAGCGGGTTGATAAAAACTTCTTTAAATGGAATTTCTTTCATGAAATAAAGACTCATCATTATCATTCTTGCCACCCAGAAAAATATAATATCATGGGCAGTTATCAGTACACTTGTAGGAAAGAAATAATGAAGTTCTTCTGTATCATCCGGCCATCCCATTACTGCAAAAGGCCACATATCTGAACTGAACCAGGTATCAAGAACATCTTCATCCTGACGGATATTTATAGAATTACATTTTGTGCATTTCTGCGGTTCTTCCTCGGTTACAATTACTTCATTACAATCATCACAGTACCATACAGGTATTCTGTGGCCCCACCAGAGCTGTCTGGATATACACCAGTCCCTGATATTTTCCATCCANNTTCTCCCATTTTTTCGGAACAAATTTTATCCTTCCGCTTTTTACTGCTTCTATTGCAGGTATGGCAAGTTTTTTCATGGAAACATACCATTGAAGTGAAATACGTGGTTCGATTATTGTTGCGCATCTTGAGCATGAGCCTACAGAAGATATATGTTCTTTTTTCCCCAGAAGGAACCCTGTTTTTTCAAGTTCATCAAGAATTTTTTTTCTTGCTTCAAATCTGTCAAGGCCCTCATAACTGCCTGCATTCTCATTTAAGGTCGCATCATCATTCATGATATTGATTTTTTCAAGTCCATGTCTCTGCCCTATTGCAAAATCATTGGGATCATGGGAAGGTGTCACTTTGACTGCACCGGTTCCGAATTTCATATCAACATATTCATCTGCAATTACCGGTATTTTTCTTTTTGCTATTGGCAGAAAGACATATTTACCAATAA
>DNFX01000176.1 GCA_003486795.1 Actinomycetota bacterium | reverse complement strand
GCAATTTCAAGATGGACCATAAATCTGCAGTTTGCCAGATTTGGAAGATTCTCTTTCCCCGGAAGTATGACTGAGATATTTTTAAAGAAAAAAAGTAAAAAGATTTTCATAATTCCATCCTTATATTTATTTTTACTGGTCATAATTTCAAATGCAGCAGCCGGATATTTTCTTAAAGAAAATTTTCTATTTAATAGTTTCAGCCGGTTTGTTAAAAACTATTCAGCATCCGGCGGGAACCTTTTGTTTTTCTGGGTTATTCCTGTTATAAAGTGCTCGATTATAATTATGCTTATAATTCTTTTTGCAGAAACAGCAGGCAGATTTTTAATCAGAAGAATCGGCAGACTTTCAGGAGACGCAATCGGCGCTGTTGTAGAAATAACGGAAATAATATATCTTTTTCTTATATATATTTTTATTTTTATTTTTTAAAAATAAACATCCTATTAAAAATAGTAAGAGGTTATAAAGTTGTTATGCTTAAAGATGATTATAGCAGAAAAATAAAAAAAGGACTTATTCTTATCAATACGGGAACCGGCAAGGGAAAAACCACTGCTGCTCTCGGCTGTGCATTAAGAGCGGCAGGGCACAAACAGAAAGTCCTTATTCTTCAGTTTATAAAAGGCACCATGAAAACGGGTGAACTTGAATCACTGGACAAGCTGAAACCATATATAGAAATAAAACAGCTGGGAGAAGGATTTATAAAATATCGTGAGGGGAAACCGCAGATAACCGAAAAAGACAGAAAAAATGCCGAAGAATCATTTGAGTATGCAGAAAAGAAGATAAAAACCGGCAATTATGATCTGATTATACTTGATGAAATAATTAATTCGGTAAACTTTGGTCTGATAAAAACTGATACTCTTATAAATCTTCTTTTGCAAAAACCTGATAGCCTGAGCATAATACTTACCGGAGCATATGCTTCCCCGGAATTGATAGAAATTGCCGATACTGTTACTGAAATGAAGCCGGTAAAACATGCTTTTGAGAAGGGCGTAAAAGCGTTAAAGGGCCTGGAATACTAATCTGTGCAGGAATAGAAAGTATAAAATTTTTAATAAAGATGAAAAGATAGAAAATGGAATGCCAGAAGAAAAATAACCAGGTAAAATGCAATTGTACATATGAACCATGTCCCCGAAAAGGAATATGCTGCGAGTGCATCGCTTATCATAAAAAATATAACGAGCTTCCTGCCTGTTATTTTAGTGATGAAGCAGAGAAAACATATGACAGATCAATAAGTTATTTTATAAAACTTAATTCATAGGATTATATTTTAAAAACCTCTGATGTTAAGGAAATTTAAATGAATTTATATTATTTTGATTTTAAAACTTCAGAAGGAAATTTTTACTGTATCTACAGAAACGAAAATGCAGAACCGGGTAATGATTCAGAAAATATATCAGTCTGTTATCTGGGGGTCGGCAGAGATAATTTCGAAAGATATACAGACAAATTAAAGAAAGTACATTCTGTTACCGGCATAGAATATAAAGAGAATTTTCCAATAAGTTCTGCAGTTACTGATTTTTTATCCGGAAAGCGAAAAAGCATAGATTTCAAAACTTTTTTTCTTACAGGAACTGAATTTCAACAGACNNATAAAATCAGTTACAAACAGCTTTCAGAAAAGGTCTGCAAAAACATTGGCAGGCCGAAATCATACAGGGCAGTGGGAAATGCGCTTGGCAAGAACCCGTTAATACTTATTGTTCCCTGCCACAGGATCATAAAATCAAATGGTGAAATAGGATATTTTTCAAGCGGAGTACCTCTTAAGAAAATGCTTCTTGATCTTGAGTCTGAAAACAGTACTAATCCATAAAAATTTTTTTTGCGGTAAGCAGAGCTCCTGGATTTAACTGGAATGCAAGAGATAATTCGCAATGTGCAAAAAAACCACAATCCCTGCATGATATTTTCACAGTCCTATCTTTAAGATAACAGCCATTATTTATTTTGCCATCTACCTCTACGCTTGATACAAGAAAATCATTACATACCCAGCTGTTATCAGACATTCTTTTTAAAGCATCATATGAATCAAGGATTTTAAAGCCCTTTCTTTTTAATTCGATGATATCTTCCATGATTTCTTTTCTCTGCTGGCTGGAAATCTTAAAATCCCCCAGGCCTTCATATGGATAAAAGAACTGGAAAGTAAAACCATAAACAAACTCATTTAAAAATTTTATGGTATAAACCACATCTTCAAATGTAATCGAATTTATAGTCACATTGATAATTATTTTTTTACCTTTTGATTTTTTAATATTTTCCAGTACGGTCTCAAAGTGATCTCCTCTTATTTTCGAATAATTTTCTTTTGCGCTTTCAATGCTTATAAAAACAATATCAGGGTTGATGTCATTAAAATCCAGACTGCCATTTGTGGTTACTGCTGTATAAAAAAAATATTTTTTTGCGTAATCAATGGCATCATTAATTGTTTTCTTATGCACAATGTCATTCCATAGCATAGGTTCTCCACCCTCAATTATGAGAATTCTGACACCTTTGCGGTATAATTCTTCAACTGATTTTTTAAAAACTTCCCACTGCATATTGAAATCGCTGCCTTGTCTCCAGAAAGGACAATGAATGCACTGCATATTGCATTTTGTAGTAATTTTGATTCCTGCAAGCAATGGATTTCTGAATTTTCTGCTCAAAATACTTTTAAGCTTAAAAGTTATAAAATAAGATGCCTGTTTAAATTTTTTTAAAATCATAATAAATTTAAAATATATCTGGTATAATTTCAGATATCCTGATATTTATATTTTATTAGAATATATTGTTTTAATTAATAAAAATATTCAGGTAAAGATTATATCAATAAAGAATGCGGATTTTTCCTTAAAAATGACATCATTTTTAAAAACTTTAAAAAATTTTTTTGCCCCACCTTCTTATCCGAAAGATAATTTCATAAAAGTAAATATAAAATGTAAAAGATGTGGCGAGGAAATAAATGTAGGTCTTAGAAAAACAAGCGATATCTCAAGGATTTATGAAAATGACGATGCTCCTTCAGGTTCTTCCTTTATGATCAGAAAAGAAGTCCTGGGCAGCAAATGCAGCAATCTCATTTATCTGACAATCTATTTTGATGAAGGATTCAGAATAGTCTCAAAAGAAATTGAAGGCGGAGAATTTTTGTAATTTTATATTTTTCTGTTAAAATGCTAATCTGTTTGTTTGAATTTGGGCATTTTTAATTTTTTTAATTAATATGAAGGCTTGTAAAAATCTAATAATAGTAATACTAGCTGCCGGCAAAGGCAAAAGAATGCTTTCCCATACCCCAAAAGTAATGCACAGAATCCTTGACAGACCCATGATCCACTATGTTTTAAAAGAGGCATATAAACTTAATCCTGAAGAAGTATATGTTGTAACAGGATTCGGCAATGAAGAGCTTGAAAAATATTTAAGTGAAAATTATCCGATGGCAATACCTGTGCTTCAGAAAGAACAGCTTGGTACAGGTCATGCTGTAAGTATGGTTAAAAAATATCTTAGCGCAGACTGGAAAGAAATAATTATTCTTCCCGGCGACAGCCCGCTGATTACAAGTAAAACACTTGTAGCGCTGTATATGAGCCAGCAGGAAAAAGATTTTTCTTGCTCCCTTATTTCTTCAATAACCGACAATCCTTTTGGTTATGGAAGGATTGTAAAAAATGAAAAAAACGAAGTTATAAAAATTATTGAAGAAAGAGATGCTACTGATCAGGAAAAGAAAATATGCGAGATTAATTCTTCAATTTACTGTTTCAAAGCTGCAGTATTATTTGATTATTTAAAAGATTTAAAACCTGATAATTCACAGAATGAGTTCTATCTTACTGATGTAATAGAAAAAATGATTAAAGACAAACACATGGTATCTACTTTTATGGCAGAAGACCTTCTGGAAGTTACGGGAGTAAACGATCGCCTGGCATTATCAAAAGTCACAAAAATAATGCAGAGAAGAATAAATGAAAAGCTGATGCTGTTTTCAGGTGTAACCCTGACAGATCCAGATTCAGTTTATATCGGGGATGATGTAAATATTTCAAATGATGTAATAATCCAGCCCAATACTTTTATATTCGGAAAATCTTCTATCGGAAGCGGAAGTATTATAGGTCCTTTGGTGCAGCTATATGACTGCCATATCGGTGCAAATACTTCAATTAATTCTGCAGTCCTGATAGAAGCTGAAATAGGAGCGAATAATAATATAGGACCTTTCAGCTACATAAGACCGGGGACTGTTACCGGTGACAAAGTAAAGATTGGCGGATTTTGTGAAGTCAAGAAATCAAGAGTAGGTAAAAACAGTAAGATACCGCATCTGACTTATATCGGAGATACCGAGATAGGAAATAATGTAAATATAGGAGCCTCTTCCGTGACATGCAATTACGATGGTTACAGGAAGAATAAAACAGTAATTGGAAATAATGTATTTATAGGTTCAGATACCATGCTGGTCCCACCGGTTGAAATCGGCAACGGGGCTATTGTAGCCGCCGGCTCAGTAATAACTGAAAATGTACCTGATAATTCCCTTGCCATAGCAAGAAACACACAGGTAAATGTCGAAGGCGGAGCAGCAAAATACAGAGCAAAAAAAGAGATGGAAAAAAATGAAGGAGCTGATAAATGAGAGACTATCCTACCAATAAGAGAATGATGCTTTTTTCAGGTTCATCTACTCCGCAGCTTGCTGCAAAAGTTGCTGAGTATCTTAATATTGAAGTAGGGAAAATTGAAAGAAAAAAATTCAGAAATGGCGAGATATATGTTAGATTCAATGAAAGCGTAAGAGGAGCTGATGTTTTTCTTATGCAGACATGCAGCCCTCCCATAAATGATAATATAATGGAACTTCTGATAATGCTTGATGCGCTGAAGAGAGCTTCTGCGGGAATGATAAATGTTGTAATGCCTCATTATGGTTATGCACGCCAGGACAAGAAAGCTGAAGGCCGTGAACCGATTACAGCAAAACTTATAGCAGATTTGCTGCAGGTTGCAGGAATTGACAGGCTAATCGTGGCAGATCTTCACACAGCGACAATTCAGGGTTTTTTCGATGTACCTGTTGATCATATTACAGCCAGTCCGATAATTGCCAAATATTTCAGAGATAAAAACATAAAAAAAGGTGTGGTAGTAAGTCCTGATGCAGGAGGAGTTAAAAGAGCAAGTATTCTTGCAAAACAGCTTGGATATCCTCTTGCGATTCTCGACAAGAGAAGACCGGAGCATAATGTTGCGGCGGTAGAGCATATTGTAGGAGATGTCGAGGGAAGGGAAGCAATAATTTACGATGACCTTATAGATACCGGAGGAACTCTGGTGGAAGCAATAGATATCCTTATTCATTATGGAGCAAAAAAAGTATATGCAGCTGCCACCCATCCTATTTTTTCCGGTCCGGCAGTTGAACTTCTGCAATCCTCAAAGGCAGAAGAGGTTATTGTGCTCGATACTGTGCCTATCAGCAGCCCTATAGATGATAAGAAAATTATCGTACTTTCAATTGCTAATCTTCTTGCAAAAACCATAAAAAAAGTTTATCATTGCAAATCTGTAAGTGATTTATTTAAGGGAGAAAATCTGGTATAAAAGTTTTTCTACTTATTTTATTGTGAAAGGTTAACCTGTAATGGAAAATTTAGTAATCGATGTTTATAAAAGAAGCACTGAAGAGCTTAAGAAGAATTCTTCTGGCAGACTCAGAAAATCCGGCTTTATACCAGGTGTGGTATACGGTCTTAAGAATGAGCCTTTAAATATTAAAGTTGAAGCAAAAAAATTCAAAGATTTGTTAAAAGGCAGGGGAGCTTCAGGCCATATTTTTGACCTGCATCTAAAGGATACCGGAAAAGCAAAAAAAATTTCCGTTCTGCTTAAAGATTTCCAGAAAGAACCAATATCCAGGGAATTTTCCCATCTTGATTTTATAAGAATCAAAATGGAGCAGGAAGTAACAATTACTGTACCGATACTTCTTGAAAATGAAGATAAGGCAATCGGTATAAAAGAAGAAGGCGGAGTGCTGCAGCATGGTTTAAGGGAAATTGAAATATCATGCCTTCCAAAAGATATTCCCGAGAAGATAGTAGTTGATGTAATTAATCTCAAGATAGGGGATATTTTAAGAGTATCAGACCTTGTTGTCGATGAGAATATCAAAATCCTGAGCAATCCTGAGGAAGTAATTGTTTCCATTTCTTATGCAACTGAACTCAAGGAAGAGGAAGAGGAAGTTGCTGAGGGTATAACAGAAGAAGAACCTGAAGTTATAAAGAAAGAAAAAGCTGAAAAAGAAGAAAAAGAATGATCTTAATTGCTGGACTTGGAAATCCAGGCAGAGATTATATTTTAACAAGACATAACGTCGGTTTCATAATAGTTGACAGATTTATCGGCAAATCTGATGAAATACAGAAAAGCAGGAAATTCAGGTCAAATACCACTTACTTGAACATTAAAGGCAGAAAAGTTATAGTTTTAAAGCCGCTAACATTTATGAATGATAGCGGCTCTTCTCTTTCAATGGCTCTGAAATTTTTTAAGGATGAAATATCGGATATTCTTGTCATTCATGATGATATAGATCTGGAATTCGGTATCATGAAATTTAAAAAAGGCGGGGGAACAGCAGGGCATAAAGGTCTTGAATCAATTACAAGACATCTGAAAGATAAAAACTTTGACAGACTGAGATTCGGAGTCGGAAGACCACCGGGACAGAAAGATGCTGCAGATTATGTCTTGAAAAAATTCAGTTCACAGGAACTGAAAGAACTTGATATTCTTTGTGAAAATGCGTCTGATTCAATAATTGATTATATAGATAACGGAATTGAATACTGCATGAATAAATATAATGGATTGACATCCGTTTAATTTCCGGTAAATACATCTTATTCTTTCTGTAAATCAGGATTCTGACAGCAAGAGAATTAAATGTTTTTAAATCTTTTTCTACAGCAAAAAGAATGGAAAAACTTTTCCATTTCATCTAAAAAAAATATATATGCAGACGAAAACATCTGGTCATACATAATAGCCGGTTTGTTTTACCATACCCGAAAACCTGTCCTTGTAATAACATCTACCAGCGACAAGAACACTGAATTGCTGGATGATTTCAGCTGTATCACAGATAAAAAAGATTTCATAAATTTTCCTTCAATAGGTGAAGGACTTTTCTTCAGGAACAGACCGGTTGATATGGGAAAAATCTCTCAGAGATTGTCTGTCATAAAAAAAATCATGAATTTTAATGAAAACAAGAAGCCATTTGTAACTATTGCAAGCGCTTCTTCAATTACCAGCCTTATTTCATCAAAAAACCTGGAAGACTTTCCGGTAATAAAGCTTAAAAAAGGCGGAGAATACAAAAGAGAAGATATAATAAAAGAGATTACAAAGCTGGGATATGAAAGAGTCGGAAAGGTCTTTGACAAAGGTGAGTTCAGCGCAAGGGGAGATATAATAGATATTTTTGATTTGTCCGACAATAATCCTGTAAGGCTTGATTTTTTTGACAATACTCTTGAAAAAATAAAATACTTTGACATCCGGGATTACTCAGACATTAAGGAAACTGAAAATCTTGAAATAAGTCCAAATAATGACCCCTGGAAAATAAATGGTTATTCTGATGGAATTATGGATTCTTCATTGCAGCAATATTATTCACTGCCTGATCTTTTTAATAAGTATATTAATGAATTCAATCTGATAATTTGTGAACCAGTCGAGGTATATCTTAAGCTGAAGAGTGAAAGAGATATTATGGAAAAATCTCTTAATGTAAAAAAAGATGAACTTCTGTTTGGGGATATTGACTTAATCAGGAATTACATGATTTCGGGTAATTATTTTGAACAGAGCTGTTTCGATTTTAGATACAATTTAATTTCTATAGGCTCCGCCAGTCCACAGGAAGAATATTTTGAGTTCAGAAAAATCAAAAGCCAGTCGCAGAATTTCAGCAATCCCGGTGCTTTTCTGGAGAATATTAAAAATGATTTAACCTCCAGGAGGCATGTTTTTCTTTCGATGGATAATAGTGAAAGACTTAGCAGAATATCCGAGCTGCTCTCAGAGAATAATTTATCTTTTAAAAAAATATCAGCAGCTACAGAAGAACCAGATAATTTAAAGATTATCAGTCTTTCAGAAAATAAGCTGCTCAGAGGTTTTAAATCGGAGAGTGTTTCATTATATGGTGAACTTGATATTTATGAGCAGCTGGACAGAAAAGATGAGCAAACAAATGAAATAAAATCCAAAGGTTTTAATCAGTTTAATCCCGGAGATTTTGTAGTTCATAAATCTCATGGTATAGGGAAATATGTTGATATTGTATCTGAAACCGATAACGGGATAAAAAAAGATTATTTTCTTATCGAATATGCTCATGGTGACAAGCTTTATGTCCCCACCTGGCAGGCTGAAAGAATTCACAGGTATATAGGGGATTCCGAACCGGCTGTCACTTCGCTTAATTCAAAACAGTGGGACAATCTGAAAACCAGAGTAAGGAAATCAGTAAAAACACTGGCTCTTGATCTCGCAAGACTTTATGCTGAAAGAGAATCTGCTGAAGGTTTTTCATTTCCACCTGACAGTCCTTGGCAGAAGGAAATCGAGGATTTATTTCCTTTTAATGAAACACATGACCAGCTGAATGCCATAAACACAGTTAAGGAAAAAATGCAGGAATCAAAACCGATGGATGTTCTTTTGTGCGGTGACGTCGGTTTTGGAAAGACAGAAGTTGCACTAAGAGCTGCTTTTAAAGCCGCTGAAAATGGAAAGCAGGTACTGATGCTGGTACCGACAACAATACTTGCTGATCAGCATTTTAATACTTTTAAATCAAGATTTGAGAATTATCCTGTAACTGTTGAGGTTATAAGCCGTTTCAGAAAAAAAGCTATCCAGAAACAAATAATAAATAAATTCAATCTCGGACAGACAGATATACTTATAGGAACGCACCGTATACTGGGAGATGATATAATACCAAAGGAACTGGGGCTTATAATAATAGATGAAGAGCAGAGATTTGGAGTAAATGCAAAAGAAAAATTAAAATTATTAAAAAAACAGGCAGATGTTCTTACCATGACAGCTACTCCCATACCCCGTACACTGTATATGTCACTTACAGGAATAAAGGATATTGTTCTTATTGAAACACATCCCGAAAACCGTCATCCGATAAAAACTTTTGTAGGTCGTAAAAACAACCTTATAATAAAAAACGCAATTGAAAGAGAAATGCAGCGTGGAGGACAGATCTATTATGTTTCAAACCGGATACTCGGAATAGAGCACCTGGCTTATGAGCTGAAAAAACTGGTCCCTTATGCAAGAATAGCCATAACACATGGAAGACTCGAGGGCAGGGAAATCGAAAAGCTTATGGAAGATTTCATAAATAAAAAATATGATATACTGCTTACCACATCCATAATTGAATCAGGAATGGACATTACCAATGTCAATACTCTTATTGTTGAAAACGCACAAAGATTCGGGCTTTCACAACTGTATCAGCTCAGAGGAAGAGTTGGAAGATCTTCAGAAAGAGCTTATGCTTATTTATTTTATACAGAACGTGACAGTCTGACATTTAATGCTCTTGAACGACTTAAAGCTCTTGAGGAATATAATGCTCTGGGATCCGGCTATAATATTGCACTGAAAGACCTCGAGATAAGGGGAGCGGGAGAGCTTCTTGGTGCAAACCAGCATGGCCATATGAGCAGTGTCGGATTTGATCTTTACTGTGAGATAATAAGGGAAGAAATAGAAGCACTTAAGGGAAATGAGCCTGAGAAAGAAAGCAATGTACTTATTGACCTGCCAGTAAGTGCATACATACCCAGAAGTTATATAAAAAATGAAAATGACAGAATCAGTTTATACAAAAGCCTGTCTGAAGCCAAAAATATAAGCGATCTTGACCTTTTATCCGGAAAAGTAACTGAAAGATTCGGCAGATTACCAGATGTTCTGGAAAATCTGTTCAATATATCCAGGATAAAATTACTTTTAAAGATGAAATCAATTGAGAAAGTAAGATACACTTCAAAAAAGAGTGTATCAGTCAAACCTGTTAATACCTCCAGGGAAAAGGCTCTCAGACTGAATAGAAAAAATAAAAATATAAGTTATAATTTTAGGGATAAATCTATTATAATAGATTTTTCAGATTCAAAACTGGATACAGACAAACTTTTTGAAATCTTAAAAGATGTAGTTAACAATATATAATATTAAAAATAGATTGCTGATTGATAAAAAAATATACTTAAAGAAGGTAAATACTGATGGTGAAAAAAAATAATTTTCTAAAAACCGGTTTGCTTATAGTTGTGATTTTTATAATTTCGGGACTTTTACTGACTTTGTCTTCATGCTCTTCTTTTCTTGCTGAAGTAAATGGATATAAAATATCCCAGAAAGAGGTAGACAGTTATACAGCATCTCTTAAAGCTACAAATCCCGAGATTTTTGAGGAAGAAAACAAAGACCAGCTTATAGCTGTGGAAAAACAGATAATAGATTATATTATTGTTAATAAAATAATTGAAAAATATGGTGCTGAAAATAATATTAGTGTTCTGGAAAAGGAAATAGATATTGAACTTGGAGTAATAAAGGATTCATACGAAAGTGAAGCTGATTTCCAGGAATATCTAAAACAAAACAATATTGATGAGGATTTTCTGAGGGTCTGGCTAAAAGATCAGATACTTGGTTCCAAGGTTTTTGAATCAGTTACCGCAGATATTTCAGTAACTGATGAAGAAGTGCAGAAATATTATGATGAAAACAGAGATACGGTTTTTAAAACTCCTGAGCAGATA
>DNFX01000095.1:7303-7520 GCA_003486795.1 Actinomycetota bacterium | reverse complement strand
TTCTTGCTTCATCTATAAGTATGCTGTCAACTTCATCAACTATGGCGAAATCGTGTCCCTTTTGCACCATCATTTCTTTTGAAGTCACCATGTTGTCTCTTAAATAATCAAATCCGAATTCATTATTTGTGCCATAAACAACATCACAGGAATAAGCATCTATCTTTTCACTGTTCCCCTGACTGTTCTGTAAAAGTCCGACACTTAAACCGAGCAT
>DNFX01000095.1:0-7264 GCA_003486795.1 Actinomycetota bacterium | reverse complement strand
TTTTACCTTCACCTGTTTTCATTTCAGCTATCTTGCCTTCAAAAAGAACTATTCCTCCCAGAAGCTGAACATCAAAATGGCGCATTCCCAGCGATCTCCTGGCTGCCTCCCTTACGACAGCAAAAGCTTCAGGCATAAGGTTCTCAAGTGATTCACCTTTTTCATATCTTGACTGAAACTGTACTTTTTTTTCTTTGATATCTAGGTCTGAAAGCCTGACTACTTCTTTCTCAAGCTCATTTATTTTTGATATGATTAAATCATATTTTTTAATAGCCTTACCCTGCCCAGCTTTGAGCAGGTTTTGTAATTTAAACATAAAAATCACCAGATTTAAAAAATAATTTGTTTAAGATTGCGGTTCAATCAAACCGTAATTTGTATCTTTTCTTTTGTAAATAACCGAGGTTTTCCCTGTCTCAGCATTGACAAATACAAAGAAATCGTGTCCGAGAAGTTCCATATGCAGGGAAGCTTCTTCCGGGGTCATTGGTTTTATTTCAAATTTTTTTACCTTTACTATCTCTCTTAATTCCTCATCACTTGTTACCGGCTGCTGATTAAGATTATTCTTTATATCCGCCGGCTTTCTGCTCTTCTGTATCATCTTGTCCTTATATCTTTTTATCTGTCTTTCGATTTTACTGCCGACCTTATCAATCGCCTCAAAAAAATCTGCTCCTGAATCTGCTGCTCTTATTACAGCCCTTGGTGTGAATATGGTTACTTCCACTTTGTTATTTAAATTTATACTGGGGTTTTTTTCCAAAAAGAACTCAGTTTCAGTCTTTAAGGTCTTGTCAGCAAATTTCTCTATTCTGTTTTTGATTTTTTTCTCGGCATATTCCTTTAAATCATCTGTAAGGTTCACATTTCTGCTTTTGATTACAAATTCCATTTGTCCTCCTTATTATATTAAACGACCATTATATAATTAAAATAAAAAATTACACTTACTTATTTAAACTTTATTTTTTATGCATCCACTCTCGCCAAAGTCAAAATGAATATTTTGTCGGCCATACATCTTTTTATTGCATATGCGATTTCGTTCAGGGTGCTCCCTGTTGTTATTACGTCATCAATAAGTAAAATATTTTTTCCGTAATAAAGAAGCGGGTTTCTTGCTTTGAAAGCATTCTTGAGATTAAACATTCTTTCATTCTGATTTAAAGCCTGCTGCCTGAAAGTTTTTCGCAGTTTTATTATGTTATCTGCAAATGGAATACCGATTAACTCAGAAAGCTCTGTTGCAAGAATCTTCATATGATTGTTTTCTGTTTTTTCATAGCTGATATAATTACTTTCCTGCTCATTGGTGAAATCAGGGACTGTCTCAATAAAATCAATATTTTCTCCGGAAAAATTATCAAAAAACATTTCTTTAAAAAAACCTGCCAGTTCTGAGGAAATTGTATATATTTTATAATATTTAAAACTGATTATAAGTTTTTTGAGAAGTCCTTCATACTGGCCAAAACTTCTTAATTTATAGAAATTAAAATGCTTGTCCTTACAAAAACTACACAGGTTATGTGATAAGTTGTCATCCGGCAGGGGTGAACCACAATACGTGCAGATAGTTCCTTTTATTTTTTTTATTTTTCCGAGACATTCCGGACAGATATAGCCTGACCATAACTCTCCGCAATTCAGACATGTCTGGGGAGAGAGAAAATTTTTATATAAATTACCAATAAAATTATAAAGATTCAATGTTTCTTTTTTATTAAACCTCTTTTTCTATTTAGTTATTCTTCATTTATTATTTTATCTTTTTCTATTGTAACATTAGACATTATTTTTACACTAGGATGTATTACAATCCCATCTTCAATAACACTTTTTGAACCGATTACAGCTTTTTCAAGTATTGAAGCTCTGTTTTTTATCTTTGTACCATATCCGATTATCGCTCCTATAAGAGAAGCATCTTTTCCAATATAGCCACTGCCCCATTTTATTCCTCTGTACATTACAGCCCGCTCATCTATTACAGTATTATCCCCTATTATTATAGGTCCATAAAGTTTTGCGCCTTTTTTTATAATACAATTATTCCCGATAACAAGAGGAGGTATCATAACCACTTCTTCTTCTATTTTACAGTTCCTGCCAAGCCATATACCGTTATTTATCTGCACACCCGGTATATTGACTTTTACTTTTCCTTCGAGGGCATCGAAATTCCCCTGCTGGTATTCTTCGAAGCTGCCTACATCATTCCAGTAACGTGAATGCTTGTATCCGTAATAAGGAATATTCTTTTCCAGTAACCTGGGATATAAATCTCTTCCAAAATCGTAAAAAGAACCGGAAGGAATATACTTGAATATCTCAGGCTCAAAAACATAAATCCCGCTATTGGCAAGCCTGCTTTTTGCTTCACCCATTAGTGGTTTCTCCTGAAATCCCATTATTCTGCTGTCATTGTCTAGAATAACTACTCCGTATTGCGAAGTATCTTCAACCTCTGTAAGGGCAAGAGTGCAGATTCCTCCTTTTTCCTTATGAAATGCAACAAGTTCCTTCAAATCAATATCTGTGAGTGCGTCACCGCTAAGGATAATAAATGTTTTGTTTTCAAAAAAAGCCTCTACTTTTTTCACTCCCCCGGCTGTACCAAGAAGTTCTGATTCATAAGAATATGTGATTTCCACATCCCATTTGGAGCCGTCGCCGAAATAATCTTTTATTGCTTCAGGATACCAGTGAAGATTGCAGACTATTTCTCTGAAATCATGTTCCCTGAGAAGCTCTATTATATGTTCCATGACAGGTTTGTTTACAATAGGAGCCATGGGCTTTGATATAAGGTCTGTAAGGGGTCTTAANNTCCCCTCAGATTATTTCTTATATAAACTCATTTTACTTTAATTTATAAAATAATCATAAAAAATCACTTAAAAAGCTTTTTTATGTTATCCTCAAATGGATTTTTTATGACTGCTTTTTCCGTAATTATGGCAGTAATACTGCTATTTGGCGTAAAGTCAAAAGATGGATTTCTTACAGGCATGTATTCAGGAATTATCTTTGTACCCATTAACTCTCTTATTTCATTTCCATCTCTTTCCTCAATAGGTATTTCTTTTCCTGAGAGAATATCAATATCTATTGTTGACATGGGAGCAGCAACAAAGAAGGGTATTTTAAAGTGTAGTGCAAGAATTGAAACTCCGAATGTACCTATCTTGTTTGCAGAATCTCCGTTTGCTGCAATTCTGTCTGCTCCGACAACAACTGCGTCTACTTCATTTTCTGACATCATATATGCAGCCATATTGTCGGCTATTATAAAATAGGGTATCTTCTCTTCATGCAGTTCCCATGCAGTAAGGCGGGCTCCCTGAAGATAAGGTCTTGTTTCATCAACAACAATATTCTGTATCCGGCCTTTAGCTGCCAGACTTCTTATTACTCCCAGTGCTGTTCCGTAACCTGCAGTTGCAAGAGCTCCTGCATTACAATGAGTAAGTATTTTTAATTTTTTTCTGCTGTCAAAAATATCACTTAAAGCTTTTAATCCGTTTTCGCCTATCATTTTATTTATTTTTATATCTTCTTCCTCGATTTTTACAGCTTCGCTTGCAAGTTTTCTTTTTATATCTTCAATGCTCTTTCCTTTTGAATCACTGATTATTTTTCTCATTCTTTTTAATGCCCAGAAAAGATTGACTGCGGTCGGTCTCGAGCTCTCTATTCTTGCTATTGCCTTTTCCATAAAAGCATAAAAATTACTTTCATGATTACCTTCAAATTGCCCGGCTGCAATTGCAACTCCGTAAGCAGCAGTTACACCGATTGCCGGTGCACCTCTTACCACCATATCTTTTATTGCTGAATATATTTTTTCATATGAATCGCAGACTACATATTCTTTTATTAGCGGAAGCTTTCTCTGATCAATAAGTTTTAAAGTCTTGCCATCCCATATCAGTGTTTTTACATTTCCTGCTGACAATATTTCTTCTCCTTTTTAAGTTCCAAGCTGCCAGGAAGAAAGATATTCTTCCTGCTCCGGAGTTAGTTTGTCTATTTCTATTCCCATACTTTTTAACTTAAGTTCTGCAATATTTCTGTCAATATTTTCAGGAACAGTATAAACCTTTTTCTCAAGGCTCTTGCCCTCTCTCTTCAGATCTACAATATACCGGGTACTTAATGCCTGATTTGCAAAGCTCATATCCATTACACTTGCAGGATGGCCTTCTGCAGCACCCAGATTTACAAGTCGGCCCTCAGCAAGAACATATATTCTTCTTCCGTCATTCATAAGATACTCCTGTACCATTGGTTTTAAAGTACGTACAGATTTTGAATTTCTCTTCAGATATTCAAGATCGATTTCAGCATCAAAATGACCGGAATTTGCAACAATTGTCCTGTCTTTGCATGAAGAGAGTATGGGTTCGCCTATTACATTTTTATTACCGGTCACTGAAAGAAATATATCTCCCGTCTTTGCAGCTTCGGTATTTTTCATAACATTAAAACCGTCCATCCTTGCTTCTATTGCTTTGAGAGGATTTATTTCAAGGACTACTACATCGGCTCCCATTCCTTTTGCTCTCATGGCTACACCTCTGCCACACCATCCATAGCCGACAACAACAAATTTTTTTCCGGCAAGCAGAACATTTGTCGCTCTCAGAATACCATCTATTGTGCTTTGTCCGGTACCATATCTGTTATCAAAAAAATGTTTTGTCTTTGCTTCATTTACTGCAATTATGGGGTAGAGCAAAACATTATTATTCTCCATGCTTCTTAGTCTTATTACGCCTGTAGTTGTTTCCTCTGTTCCTCCGATGATATCCCCTATAAGATCTTTTCTTTTACTGTGAAGCATCGAAACAAGATCTGCGCCATCATCCATTGTTATATTGGGTTTAACATCAAGCACGCTGTTTATATGGTCATAATAAACATTATTGCCCTCGCCTTTGATGGCATAAGTCGGTATTCCGTAATCAAATACCAGTGAAGCAGCAACATCATCCTGTGTGCTTAAGGGATTTGAAGCACACAGTCTTATATCTGCTCCGCCCGCTTTAAGAGTTATCATTAAATTTGCAGTCTCTGAGGTAACATGCAGACATGCCCCTATCCTTATGCCTTCAAGTGGTTTTCTGACACTGAATTCTTCTTTTATGCTTCTTAGAACAGGCATATCAGCTTCTGCCCACTGTATTCTTTCTTTTCCTTCAGAAGCAAGATTTTTATCTTTTATATCGTAATCCATTCATATCCTCCAGATGTGATTATTAAGGGTACATTAATATTATTTTAATTTTATTTTTCAAAGTTCTGCAAGCTTTGTTTTTAAAGTGTTAATTTTTTCAATCGGGGTGGGATCAACTCCATTGATTAATGCAAGATAAACGCTTGTAATTCCACCAAGGAAAATAGTGCTCAGGACTTTTTCAATGGGAGTATTTCCCTGAATCTCTACTTCAATAATATCGGCAAAATTATTTCTTACAAGCTCCGCGGTAATTTTTATCCTTGCATTGATTCTTTCAGATGAATCTTTATCTTTAAAATAGACAAGAATGAAATCCCTGGTTGTCTTCCTTAATCTCTCCCAGCCTACAATTTCATTATGATTAAGCTCTGGAAATTCATTAAAAAAAGCAGGTGTTTTGGAATTTTCATTTATCTGACATTTCCATCTGTAGGCCACCGGAGATATCTCGCTTTCAAAACTATATATTACAGGCAGATAATTTCCAAGTCTTGCAGCCAGCTGTTTGGCAGGATTTTTATCAAAAGGAACATTTCTCTTATAATTTTCTGCCATTTTTTTAATCATATTAATGGCATTCTTAATATCTTCCGGACTTATTGAAGACAGCTTTATCTTATTAAGAAGCATAAGTAAAGGTATCATAAGGTAACCGAAAGCAGCTCTGGGCTGAAATCCTCCGGGGATTTTTATCAGGAATTTTTCATTTTCTTCTGCAATCTGCTCTGCCCTTCCCCCTGATGAGATAAAAATTATTTCGCAATTTCTTCTTATTGCTTCTTCCGCAGCAGCCAGAGTTTCCTCGGTATTGCCGGAATAACTTAAAGCAATGACCAGCCAGTCCTTATTTACGTATCCCGGCAATCTGTAACCTTTGATAACATCAACAGGAATATCCGACTCATTTCTCAAAAGGCTTCTTATCACGTCTCCTGTAAAACCTGAGCCACCCATTCCTATAAAAACCAGCCCTGCAAATTTTTTATTTTCAAAATACCGGACATCTAAAAGATTTCCTATTTTTTCTGCCTCAGCAAGCTGACCAGCAAAATTTTCCTCAATTGCCAGCATATTCAAAGTATCAAGCTGTTCGATTTTTTTCAAATCATCAAGAATTTCCATCCGCTAGTCTCCTTTTACTACTTCCCTGCCAATAGTTAATAATTGTTCAAGCCTGTCAGTATCAAAGCTTTCTGAATATACCCTGACCACTGCCTCTGTTCCGCTTGGTCTTATCATCAGCCAGCTTCCGTCATTTAAAATATATTTAAATCCGTCTATCCTGACAACTTCGCTTACACCTTCTTTTTCAATGGCTTCAGGAATAGATTTAATTAACTGATTTTTTATATCATCTCTTCTGTTTGTTTCAATTTCATAATCGTTGCGTCCATAAACAAAATAACCATATTCCTTATAAATATCTTCAAGTATCTCATTAAGAGATTTTTTGTTTCTGACCATTATTTCCAGAAGCTTGAGACCCATAAGTACTCCGTCTCTTTCAGGAATATTTCCGTTTGTCCACAAACCTCCGCTTTCTTCTCCGCCCATAAGAACATCCTGTTTCATTATCTCCTCTCCGATATATTTGAAGCCTACAGGAGTAACAAATATATCCAGGTTATTCCTCTGCGCTATCCTATCAATTATAGAAGATGTTGTAACTGTTTTAATTACTCTTCCATCCCTTCTGCCGCTTTTTATAAGATCATATAATACAATTGCAAATATATGATGGGAACTTATAAAATTTCCTTTTTCTCCTATTACACCTATTCTGTCTGCATCACCATCCACGCATATTCCAATTTTTAAATTGTTCTTTATCACAAACTCGGCTGCTTCGTTCAGGTTGCTGCCAATAGGTTCTGGATTTATGCCGCCAAAAGAAGGATTAATAATATTATGTATTTCAAATACATTCCCGATATTGTGTTTTTCAAAAAATGATTTGTAAAGTCCCTGTGCAGCTCCATACATGGGATCGATTAAAAAATCAAAATCTATTTTTTT
>DNFX01000107.1:5610-5780 GCA_003486795.1 Actinomycetota bacterium | reverse complement strand
TGGCATAAAAAAAGTATAGTAAGCCAGAGAGAGATTGAATCAGATACAACTTCTTTTGCAACTGCTTTAAAACATGCACTAAGGGAAGATCCGGATGTAATAATGGTCGGAGAAATGAGAGATCTTGAGACAATATCCAATACTCTTACTGCTGCTGAAACAGGACATCT
>DNFX01000107.1:0-5502 GCA_003486795.1 Actinomycetota bacterium | reverse complement strand
AATCCGGCAATAAGAAATATGATAAGGGACATAAAAAGCCATCAGATATATACTGTAATGCAGTCTTCCGGCAAAGAAGGCATGCTGATGATGGATATGTCGCTTGCCAAATTACTCAAAGAAGGAAAAATAAGTCAGGAAATGGCATTTGAAAAATGCCATAACAAGGAAGAATTAACAAGATATCTGAACTCTAATTATATTGTTTATTAATTAATATTTTTTAGTATGACTTTATATAATTACAAAGCTAAAAATACCACCGGAGAAGTTGTAACCGGTACAATTGATGCTGCCGGTGAAGATGAGGTAATAAACGAATTAAGACTTAAAAATTTTTTCATTGTGGAATTATCCTCTCCGTCAGCATTCTCAAAGGAAATTGCTCTGAAATCAGGAATTGGTTTTTTAAATAAGGTTAAACCAAGAGATCTTGCTATTCTTACCAGGCAGTTTTCCATACTGATAAATTCAGGTATGAGTCTTATGGAATCACTGGCAATATTAATAGAGCAGACTTCAAATAAAAGACTAAAAACAGTCCTCACTGATGTAATGCATAATATTGAAGGCGGCCTTTCTTTGTCAGAAGCACTGACAAAGCATAAAGATGTTTTTTCGAAATTGTATGTCAGTATGGTAAATGCCGGAGAAATGGGTGGTGTTCTCGATAAAACATTAAATGATCTTTCTATTTTTCTTGAAAAAGAAAATGATATCCAGCTTAAAATAAAAAACAAAACAGCTTACCCAAAATTTGTAATGGGTTTTGCATTAGTAGTTGTTGCAGCACTTGTAATTTTTATAGTTCCTGCATTTCAGGATGCTTATGAAGGATTGGGTGCGGAACTCCCTCTTCTTACCAGAATTGTGCTGAGAATAAGTGATTTATTCAAATCAATATGGTTTTATCTCGCTGCAGCAGTGGTCATCCTTGGCGGGAAATTTCTTCTGGGCAGGTATATGGGGAGCCCCAGAGGGAAGCTGCAATTTGATAAAATAAGAATAAAAATTCCAAAATTTGGAGATGTTGTCAAAAAAATAGCACTTTCAAGATTTGCCCGGACTTTGGGAATACTTATTTCAGCCGGGGTTCCGATTTTAAAAAGTCTGGACATAGTCAAAGGTGTTCCTAACAATATGATCATCGATAATGCTATAAGTGAAATCAAGGAAAGCATAAGACAGGGTGAAAATATAGCAATACCTTTAAGCAGATATGCAATATTTCCACCGATGTTTATTCAGATGGTAAACGTCGGTGAAAAATCAGGAACTCTTGATGTGATTCTTGCAAAAGTAGCTGATTTTTATGATAGTGAAATATCTCATTCCATTGAAATACTTATGACAATCCTGGAACCTATTATGCTGCTTGTTGTCGCAGGACTGGTTGCATTTGTAGTAATAGCAATGTATCTTCCTATGTTCAAAATTTACCAGTACATTACTTAAATTTCCCGCTCTTTAAAAAGATTCTTAAAAAAATAACGACTCCATTAATTCCTTTTGATAGTAGAAAATTAAAATTTATACTATTGTTTATTCATAAATATATTAAAATGTGTATCAAAAAGATATAAATATTTATATATACATTAATATATAAATAAAATTAATAAATAATTAAAAAAGTTATTGATATTTATATAAAAATTGTTGTAAAATAATAATTAATAAGTAAGACTATATTTAAATAGACATTTTATTAAGTAAGGAGGCATGTCATGAAAAAATTGTTTAAGAGGATTAGACAGAAAAAAGGATTTACGCTTATTGAACTGCTTATAGTAATAATCATACTGGCAGTTCTTGCAGCAATTGCTGTTCCTACATATCTGACAATGAGGGACAGGGCAAGGGAAGCAGGTACTGAAGCAGAAATGGCAAATATTGCTACTGCGCTGGAACTCTATCATGCTGATACAGAAGCTTATCCGGCTGCAGATGGCTGGTCAGCGTCTTTGGAGAATGGTGGTTATATGAATAATGTTCCTACTACTGATATGTGGGGAAGAAGTTATACTTATGCTCTGACTGCTAATGGATATACTCTTACAAGTGACGGAGTAGATGAAGGAGAAACCACATTTGATATAGTTTTCTCTGATGGACAGCAGACAGGTTTTGGAAAATATAACACTGATACCAGAGGAGAAACAACAACTACTACAGGAAGTTAATAAGTATATAAATTGATAATTAAAAAAACAGGGGTAATTACCCCTGTTTTTTTAATATACCACTAATGTATAATATTTTTTGACTAGTAAAAACATGTGTGTTATTATACAAAAATGCAAATATCTATTTCCCTATATGAAGCATAGATATAATATTAGTTTTTTTATGATAAAAGTCATTGCAATAATGTAGCCAAAGGGAATATGAGAGCATTATTATATCTTATTTTTATAATATCGGGTTTGATTATCGGCAGTTTTTTAAACGTAGTTATATACAGACTGCCAAGAAAAATATCAATAATCAAGCCTTCTTCATTTTGCCCTGGATGTAAATCAAGTATTAAGTTCTATGATAATTTACCTTTACTTTCATTTATAATTTTAAAAGGAAGATGCAGAAACTGCGGAACGAAAATATCTTTAAGATACCCGATTGTTGAAGCTCTTACAGCAATTCTTTTTGTATTAAATTTCCATTATTTCGGAATAAGCCTGATGTGCCTTTCAGGTATTTTATTAAGCCTGGCTTTGATAATAATATCTTTTATAGATATTGATAAACACCTTATTCCGAATATAATAGTACTTCCTTTTACACTGATTGGTCTTTTAATCAACATTCCTCTTGATTTACAGAAGTGGTGGATACCTGTTGTTTATTGCGCCGGAGCTTTTCTTTTTATGTTTTTGATCAATCTTATCTATCCAAAAGGCATGGGAATGGGTGATGTCAAACTGAGTATGATGGCAGGAGCATTTTTATCTGAAAAAATAATTCCTGCGCTTTTTATAGGATTTCTTGCCGGTTCTTTAATCGGTTTATTGCTGATAATATTAAAAAAGAAAAAATTCAGACAAAGTATTGCTTTTGGTCCTTTTATTTCTTTTGGCTGTATTGCAGCACTTTTTTATGGTGATAAAATTATTAATTGGTATTTGTCATTTATTTAAAGAGAAAATATGTATGAAGTTGGCCTTGATCTGAGTTCAAATAAAATAACTGCTTCAGTTTTTGTAAAAAAAGGGAATAATCTTTTTCTGAAAAACTGTGGCTATGTCGAAGTTGAAAGACACGCAATTGAAGCTAGTGAAATAATTGATTCTGTTGTTCTTGTTAATAGCATAAAAGAATTGTGGAAAAACTATAAGATAAAAAACAAAACAGTAAATGTCGGTATTTCTGATACAAAAATAGTAATGAAAGAAATTGAGATACCTCTGACTAATGAGAAAGAAATAGATAATGCAATAAAATATCAGATTGGGGAATATGTACCCATTCCCAAAGAAAATCTTATTTATGATTATTATATAATTGAAAAAAGAGAAAACTCTTCAACAGTAATGATAGTCGGAGTAATGAAAAGTATTATAGAAAATATATTGTCTGTCTTGATAACGGCCGGCCTTAAAATAAATTCAATAGAAGCAAATTGTTTTTCTCTTTTCAGGTTATCAGATCGTTATTTTGATTTTAAAAACAGATACAGGGAATCAGAGAATAATGCAGACTGTATAGTTTATTTCGGAAATGATATTTCAATAATTGAATTTGTAAATAAAGCAGAGCTGAGATATCCAAGATTTATTAATGCATCTGTTTTCACATTTAAAGAAAATTTAGTAAAGAAATTATCTGTTGCATCTGAGGAAGCAGCTCAGATACTAAATGATTTTGATATGGAAACCCTGCTGTTAAAGGATACGTCAAAAAAAATAAAAATTGTTCCTGAAATTGCTGAAAATAATGAAAATACGGGTAATAACGTAAATGCCAAAGAAGAGACTCTCAAAGGGGACAAAGATACACTTATCAGAGATAGCATTAAAATTTCTGCCAACCAGCTTATAAATGAGATTACACGTTCAATTGAACATTTTTTACAGGAAAACAGAAGTTTTAATATTAATGAGATAATATTATGCGGCGAAAATCTGAATAATCTTGAAAAATATATGGCAAAAAATTTAAAGTTTAATCTTAAAAGAATTGATCTCGCCAGTAAGTTCCTGCCGGATATTTTAAAAAGAAGCTTTCTTTTCAAAGATATTGATAATGCTAAAATACAGGATTCAATAATACTTAGCTGCGGCCTTGCACTAAGAGGTATAAAAAATTGAAAGATATTAATCTGCTTCCAAAAATAGAAAAACAAAAAAAGAAAGGCTCATTTCTTTTTAACTTATTTTTAATAATATTATTAGTATTATTAGTCATAAGTTCAGGTCTTTCTTATTATTTTGGAAATATCAGAAAAGAGCTTTCTGGAAAATTTGATATAATCGAAAAAACAAATTTTGATCTTAATTTGTATAAAGATAAACTGCTTTTTTATAAAAATTTTGAAGAAAATGTTAATTATAAAGCAGCTTTAAACAAATCTTTAAATTCTGAAACAATAAAATGGTCACAAAAGTTTTATGATTTGTCCAGAATACTTCCTGAAAAAGCTTATATACTGAGTTTTAATGGCAGATGCGATAATCTTTATACATCAATTGAATCTGTTAAAAATGGCGGTGATATTCCAAAAGGAAAATTACTTGCATTTAATATAGAAGGATATTCAAACGATTATGTTGAGATTTCCAGGCTTATTCTGGGGTTAAAAGAGATTTCCGAGATTACAGATCCCTGGATAGCATCCATTAAAGAAACAGAGGTTGAAAATCTGAAACTACTATATTTCAAAGTTGAGGTTTATTGGGATCTGGATGAGTTTATTAAAGATATTGAAATTAATAAAGAGCCTGCCTTAGAAAACACGGATGAGCTTGATATTGAAGAAATGTAGAATAAAATTTAAAGAATGAAAATAATTTATAAAGTAGCCGCAATAATAATTATAGTAATAGCTATAGCAGCAGTTCTGCTTCTATGGTTTTTGCCGTCTTATAAAGAAAGCCAGAGGATTTCAAGAGAAATTGATAATAAGATAAAAGAGAAAGAGGCGCTTGAAAAAGAAATAAACAACCTGCTTGATTCAAGATCGAAATTTTTTTTACTGAATGCATTGTTTGAAAAATATAATACAGAAATTCCTTTAAATGACAGTATTACTGTTTTAACTGACCAGTTATATGAAATAGGAAAATATGCAGGAATCAAAATTCAGTCAGTTGATTTTAAAGAGATAAATGAAACTTCAGATAAGAAAAATGAGAAAAACCCAGTCGGCATCATAAATGTGAGTGTTTTGGTAAGCGGTTCCTATTACCAGGTTCTGACTTTTTTAAATACAATAGAAATTATGCCCAGGTTGGTAAAGGTTGAAAATATTTCATTAAATATCTCAAAAATATTTGAAGATGACAA
>DNFX01000220.1 GCA_003486795.1 Actinomycetota bacterium | reverse complement strand
ATGGTACCGCCTATTACAACCGGAGCATCCCTCTGAAGGATTGCAAGGTATATGGTCCTCCCTACCCCTGGCCACGCAAAAATTGTTTCAGTCAGAATGGCACCACCCATCAAGGTACCGAGATCTATACCTATATAGGTTATTACAGGAATAAGTGCATTTTTTAAAGAATGTTTAAAAATAACCCTGTTGTTTGACAGCCCTTTTGCATATGCCGTTCTTATATAATCATTTGATAATACATCAAGCATGCTTGAACGGGTCATCCTGGCTACAAATGCTGTTGAAACAGAAGCCAGGGTTATTGCCGGCAGTATATAATATTTAATACTGCCATCTCCCATACCTGACATCGGAAACCATCCGAGCTTCAGCCCAAAACCTATCTGTAAAAGCATTCCAAGCCAGTACACAGGTATGCATACTAGTATGGTGGTAGAAATAGTGACCATTATGTCAAGAAATGAATATTTTTTAACAGCAGAAATTATCCCGGCTATAATACCTATTATTGTTTCAATTATTATGGCAGCAAAAGCTAATTTTATTGAATTGGGATAATGTTCAGCAAGTATTTCATTCACCGAACGCCGGTATCTGTATGAAATTCCCAGATCTCCTTTTGCCAGTGAGGAAACATACCTCCAGTACTGAACATAAACAGGTTTATCAATTCCCATTTTTTCCCTGAGATTTGCAAGCGCCTGTGGTGTGGCACCTTTTTGAAGGATCAGTTTTGCGGGGTCTTCAGGTATTATATACATTAAAACAAAAAGTATAAGAGTTATTCCAATTATTACCGGGATTATCTGGATTATTCTTTTTATAATATAATATAACATTCTGCTTTATCTATTAAGTAATATAGCCTGTTTTTAAAAATACAGTATATTAAAACTTTTTAAGAAATTTTACAACTATTCAAGTAAAAATAGCAAACTTTTTGTATATAATAATAGCCTGCAAAAATGCAGGCTATTATTAATATTATTAATTCATTATTTTAAACAGGATTATTGTTCAAGCCATACAGTGGCTAGATCATAATTTTCCATATTGTCAAAAATGAATCCTTTTACATAAGTCTTTACTACTCTGCTTGTACCGTAGAAGTAAATAGGAGCAAAAGCTGCTTCTTTCAGAATTGTTTTCTCTACTTCACGATATTTAGCTATCCTTTCAGTTTCATCAACTGTACTTCTTGCTTCGACAAGCAGCTGATCTACGACAGGATTGTTATAGTCTGAGTAGTTGTCTGATGAACCTGAATGGAATAATGGATAAAGGAAATTATCCATTGTAGGATAATCAGCAAGCCAGCCGAGTCTGTAGAATATTATTTCTCCACTTGCTGCTTTTTCAAGCATTGTTCCCCATTCAAATCCTTCAATTTCCATTGTAATACCTATCTCAGCAAGATCAGCCTGGATAGCTTCTGCAATCTTTTCATGACCGGAACCGGTGTTAAATCCAAGATTAAGTGTTTCAAGACCTTCACCGTTTGGATAACCTGCTTCTTCGAGTTTCTGTTTGGCCATCTCAGGATCATATGTGTAATCCATTGCATTTTCCTGGAATCCTGGAATTCCAGGAGGAACAAATCCTGTTGCAGGACTTGATATTCCTTCATTGATAACATCACAGATATTCTGTCTGTCTATTGCATAGATTATAGCTTCCCTTAAAGCAAGGTTATCTTTGAAAGGTTCAGCCTGAAGGTTCATACCATAATAATAAAGTCCAAGAATCGGATGAATGATAACACCATCTTTCAGATTGGGATCAGCTTCAGTTGAGGCTCTCTGGCCGACAGGGATTTCAGTAAACTCAAGATTACCTGCCTGGAATTCCAGAAATGCAGTTTCCTGTTCAGGAATAATAACATATTTTACGCCGTCAAGATAAGCTTTCTGGCCATAATAATCGTCATTCCTTACAAGTTCTATAGACTGGTCGTGAGTCCATGAAACAAATTTAAACGGACCAGTGCCATCCGGCATCTCTCCGGCTTTATCAGCAGCTGCTTCTATACTTTCTTTATTGACAGGATAGAACACTACATGTCCCAGAGTATTAACAAAGTCAGCATAAGGATACTGAAGAGTTACCTGAAGAGTGTAATCGTCAAGAGCTTTAACTCCTGTCAGTTCCATTGAACTTCCGTCCTGGCATGCATCATAACCTTCAATTGCAGAAAGATGATATGCAAGATATGAAGCAGTATCTTTCAGTGCAACTCTTGTCCATGAATAAACAAAATCCTGAGCAGTTAATTCTTTGCCACTATGGAACTTTACACCTTTCTTGATATAGAATGTATAGGTAAGTAGATCGTCGCTAATTTCATATTTCTCACAAAGTTCTGGCACTGTTTCAAGTGTTTCAGGATCATAAGTAAATAATCCATCCCATATCTGTCTTACTACCTGAATTCCTTCGCTTTCATATGCATTGGGTGGATCTAGGGAAACTGGTTCATTCAGATGCATTCTCATTATACCGCCTGCTACCGGTTCTCCGGATACTGTCTCTGTTGTTTCTTCAGCAGCAGCTTCTGCTTCTGTCGTTTCAGCTGCCTGTGCTGTAGTTTCAGCTGCCTGTGTTGTAGTTTCAGTCTCGGTTGCAACTTTACAACCGGCAAACAAAGAAACTGCCAAAGTAGCTACAACTACAAGTGTAAGCAATGCAAATAATTTTTTCTTTTTTTGCATTTAACCTCCTCCTTTTATTTAAACATTACCGGAAAACAAACTTTTAATATTATTAATTAATCCCGGTAAAATCACTAACAATTATCTAAATAAAACCATAAAACCGCAATAGAAACATTAAATCAGTTTAAGGTTATTGAAATATAAAGTGAATGAAAATAATTATTGAAAAATAAATAGCAATATAGATGTTATCCCAAAAACTACACCACTTACAATAGTTACTCTGTCAAGATTTTTTTCGACTATCCCTGCACCATCAAAAGTTTCCATCATACCGGAAAAAAGTCCGGATATGCCTCCGCCTTTTCCTGAATGCAGCAATATTAACAAAATAACTGCAAGACACGCAATTATATGAATTATAAATACTACATTTAACCAAACAGAACCCATAAATTACCTTCTTTTCCTTCTTTCTAATACTTAGAATGTTGTAATTTTTGAACTTAAGATTGATATTATATCAAAAAAAATTCAAATTCAAATACTTATTATTTTTTTATCAGGGATTCTCCTGTCATTTCAGGTGGTTTTTCTATTTCTGCAAGCTCAAGAATAGTCGGTGCTATGTCCCCTAATTTCAGGTTTTCATAATCCTGCCTAAGTCCCTTTATACTGTCATCACATAGTATAAAGGGGACATAAGATGAAGTATGGGCAGTAATAATATTTTTTGTGATTGAGCACACCATTTCTTCAGCATTTCCATGGTCTGCCGTAATAAGAGCAATTCCGCCTACATTAATGAGCGCATTTACTACAAGTCCGACACATGTATCCACAGTCTCAACTGCCGTTATGGCAGAGTCCATATAACCTGAATGTCCGACCATATCTGCATTAGCATAATTAAGGATTATAAGATCATATGTATTTTCATATATCTTCTCTATAACTTTTTCTGTTACTTCATATGCACTCATCTGGGGTTTTAAATCATATGTTTTGACCGGAACCGTTGGTATCATAATTCTGTCCTCATTTTTAAAAGGAGTTTCGACACCCCCGTTAAAGAAAAAAGAGACATGTGGATATTTATCTGTTTCAGCAATTCTGAGTTGTTTTAAATTTTTATTTGCTATTACTTCACCCAGAGTATTTTTTAGTCTTTCCTGCGGAAATGCTGCCGGACACTTAAAGCTATCATCGTAAATGGTCATTCCTGCAAAATATATGCTTTCAGGATTTATTTTGCCTCTGTCAAAAATATTAAAATCTCTGATAACAAAAGGACTGGACATCTGCCTTGTTCTGTCGGGTCTGAAATTAAAAAATATTACCGAATCTCTGTTTTTTATTTTTGATTTTTCATTATCAGATGTCTCTATGCAGCAGGGCTCAATAAATTCATCGGAAAGACCTTTCCGGTAATAATAATCTATTGCTGCCAGAGGGTCTTTAAAAATCTCCCCTTTTCTTTCTGTCATAAGATCAAAAGCCCTTTTGGTCCTGTCCCACTTATTATCCCTGTCAAGTGAATAATACCTTCCGCTTAATGAGGCAATCTCACCTGCTTTTAATTCACCTATCAGTTCCTGAATTTCTTTTATATATTTTTTTGCGCTCATAGGAAAAACATCTCTTCCGTCAAGAAAAGAATGTATATAGAAATTCTTTATGTTGTGTTTCACTGCCATTTTCATTAAGGCTTTAAGATGATCTATATGACTGTGGACTCCTCCATCTGACAAACATCCCATGAAATGCAGATCGGAATTTTTTTTAATTACATTTTCAAATGCATTTTTAAAAACTATATTATTATAGAAGCTGCCGTCTTTTATTGCGTTTGTTATCTTTGTATAATCCTGAACAACTATCCTTCCGGCACCTATATT
>DNFX01000245.1:3823-11610 GCA_003486795.1 Actinomycetota bacterium | reverse complement strand
AAAAGAACTTGTTGAAAAAGCAAAACAGTCAAAACTCTCTCTTGAAGAGATTAGTAACGGTACTTTTACAATCAGTAACCTTGGAATGTTTGGCGTAAGAAACTTTACAGCTATAATAAATCCTCCACAGGGAGCAATTCTGACTGTAGGAGCTGTTTACAAACAGCTTGCTCTTGAAAATGACGATATCGTTGAAAAATCATATATGGATTTCTGTCTTGCAGTAGATCACAGAATAATTGACGGAGCAGATGCCGCAAAATATCTGCAGAGATTCGTAGAATTTGCTGAAAATCCGGAATTGCTTGTATTTTAATTAATCCGGTTTACTGATGTGAAATTTTCAAACTAAAGAAGTTTGTAAAAAACAGTTATTTTTAAAATAAAAAGCCTGAGATAGTTTAATTCTCAGGCTTTTTATTTTCCTTAAAACCTCATCGGTACTTCGACTCTTGATTCTTAATTTAAAAAAAAATTCAAAAAATCTTCAAATCATATTCTGGTTATTTAACCAGGTATTTTTTTGGAAATTCAGCTCCGACAACAGATTGGAAAAGAGGATGAATAACCATCTGATAAACATTTATTCTGAATTCCGGAAGAACAGAAAGCATAACATACAGGTCTCTCGGATTAAGACCATAATCTTCTACAATCCACTCCATCAAGTATATTATTGCATTTTCTACAGCATTCTCCATAGGGCTATCTGTAAATAACTGGATTATAGAGTCTTCTTTCTCAATTCTTGCATAAGGGATTGTCTTGTTTTTAATTACTTTGCAGCTGGCGGTGACTTCAGATTTTGTTTCATCTGCTGACCAGGTAAGTTCTGTGTCGCCCTGGCTGGCATGCACATCACCAATATAAAGCAATGCTCCCTTATGATAGCAGTTTAAATATAGTTTGCTTCCTTCTTTTATATCCCTGCAATCCCAGTTTCCACAGCAGGGGAACTGGCCGGTCATGCTTGAAAGTATTTCAAACTCAGGACAAACTCCTATTGTTCCTATAAAAGGAGCCAGTTTATATTTAAGCTTGTCATTAAAGACCCCTATACCATCTCTGGTTGTACCACTTGGACCGGGTAGATGTTTTATTATCTTTGTATATGCCTTGCTCAGTTCAGGCCATTTCAAATGATTCTGCAGCAACCCATTCTGAGGAATAATGTTTGATATTCCATAATCATTCGGGGCTATTTTCTCAATTGTTATTTCCAGCACATCACCCTTCTGAGCACCATCAATATAAACAGGGCCGGTTATCGGATTATTCTTAACTGGGACAGCTTCACTGTAAGGTTTTAAATTTTCTGGGAGGGGAAGATCTTTTTCAGTCTTTACAAGACCTGAAAGATTATCCTCAGTAGAAAGAGTAAAACTTTCACCCTGTGAAACCTTTATAATCGGCTTTCTGTTGTAATCAAAGGTATAACTCATCTTTTCTTTGTCAATATTTATCATTCTTCTCCTCTCATGGAATTATAAAATTTTCAACACCTTTATCTTTTTCTAAAAATATTTTCAGTGCTTCTCTCATAAGTCTCATTGAACCTGTTGTATTAACTGAACACACTTTTTCCCATATTTCATCAGTTATTTCAGCAACAGGGATAAAATTATCCATTATTCCGGCATTATTTACCAGAATATCTAATGTATTGTATTTTTCAATAGGAACACTTATCAGATTTCTGATGTCTTCAGGTTTGGAAACATCTGTTAATACTGCAAAAGTATTACCATTGTTTTCTTCAATTAATTTAACTATTTCTTTTGCCCCTTCCAGATTAATATCAGATACAACAACTTTTGCACCTTCTTTTGCAAAAAGGACTGCAATCGCTCTTCCTATGCCTGAAGCAGCTCCTGTTACTATTGCTACTTTATCTTTTAATTTCATATATCCCACCTGAACACACATCTTATTTTATATTATTAATATTATTATTAATTTAAGGGCTGTCCTTTTAATGGAAAGATAAGGATGTCTGGATAGTTTAAACTGGAAAGCAGAGCCCCGGAATTTTCTGTGCTCTTATCACAATAAATGACCCTTCACCATAACCTTCTGTGATTTTTTCAGGCTCTTTTATTTTGTCTGCTGTATTAAAGAGTGTCTGTCTAAAAACAAGATTCTTAAATCCGGCTTTTTCTAAAAGGAGAACAACTTCATCCGTTGAATAAAAAATTGCTGATCTGTAAAAAATACTTTTTTCTTTATTTTTCTGATATATTTTTCCAATTTTGCTATTTTTATCTACAAAAGCATTTATGAAAAATCCTCCGGATTTTAGTATCCTGTACGTTTCAGAAAAAGCTTTTAAGGGATTATCAACAAAACACAGAGTTGTTACCATTAATGCCAGATCAAAGCTCTCATCTTTAAATGGAATATTTTCTGCAACAGCATCTGTTACTTCTATTCCTTTGCTTCTGGCAATTCTGGCCATATTTTCTGATGGTTCTATTCCAAATCTTATTCCAAGCGGGGCAGCATAATTACCGGTTCCAACACCTATTTCAATAGCTTCGTCAAAATCAGGCAGAATTTCTTTTATAGCGTTTAGTTCTGATATGTATAAATTTCTATTTTTTTTAAACCAGTTATCATACTTTTGCTGGTTTTTTTCAAAAGCTTCCGTTTTAGGCATTAATAATTATACCCATCCTTCATAGAATTTCTTAAAATGTTCGTCCATATATTTTTTTTCTTCATTATCTTTGAAATTATTTTCTTTAAAGGAAATAGGATATTTCATACAATAATCCATAATGGTCTTATATGCTAAATTTATTTCTTTTACTCTTTCTTCGTAAAGATTCCTGTCGCTACTATTTTGATGCTTGTCAGGATGGAGTTCAAGTATAAGCTTTCTATGCCTGCTCTTGATATATTCAATATCCGAAACATCTGAAAGACCTAAAACTTTTCTTGCATTATTTATATCCTTAAAAGAAATTAATTTTTTCATCAGATATTTATTAAGTAAAATATAATTTTATATATCACTATAGAAATATAATTTTATCACTTTCTTTTATAAGATCATATAAATCTTTTATTGTGGATAATGAACACATCTCGCTGCCTTCCGAATTTATTATCTTGAAACAGGTTCCACAGGCCAGTATCTCTCCGCCATTATTGACAAAATCCTGCATTTGTTCTGATACTTTGAACTTATCATTATCAAGCGATTAATATCAACCACTTTGCCAGTAAAAATATTCACTCTATCTAAAAAATGGAGTTACAATTCCACAAAGTTTTATAGTATAAAAGCAAATTAAAAATTTAAGCAGAAACCGATTGTTATGATAGAGCATATCTATCGTATTTTGTATGGGGCCAAATTATACGTCCCCATGGTTGGTAGCGCATAGGGGACTCGAACCCCTGTTTTAGCCGTGAGAGGGCTATGTCCTAGGCCACTAGACGAATGCGCCTTTGTTTCATGTGCTTTAAAATTGTAAAGACTTTTAACATTTTTGTAAATAAAAATAGAACTCAGGTTCTGAAATCGCTTGTGATATTAAAAATAATCAGCTTCTTTAATATGATTTCTCTTTAACCAGGAATGGATTATGACTGTCTGTGTTATAATAAAAAATCAGACTTTAAGATTTGAAGATTTTTTGTTAATAAAAAAGGGATATTTTCTGTGGCAAAAAAAAATATAACATTAAGTGCAGAATCTTCTGTAAATTCCACCATTCTCAGATAAGCTGCTGTTTATGTAACAGTAGTTAATATCTTTTTATTTTCTTTTTCTTTTTTCATTTTATTTAAATTTCTCAAATAATCCATATTTAAATATTTCTTTCCTGTAATCCAATCTTCATTTTTTTCCAGGCATATCGAGCCAATAAGTCTTAGAGCTGATGAGTTGCTTCTTTGATTTATTAAATATCTAATTTTAGCTTTTAATTTAGAAATATTTTTCTCATTTTCCCGACTTCCAAAATTTTTTTTAAAAAAATGCACCTCAAAGATAAAATAATTATTTTTGTTTTTATTGTGGTAAGATTTTATGCCTGAAATGTATTTTTTTAGGATTAATCCGAAATTACTGAAATTTGTTTTTATTATTTGACTTACCTACTGATTAATTATATTATTAAAAGAAACTTACCTAACGGTAGGTAATAAATATGTTAGCACATAGTAATAGAAAATAAAAATATATAAGAGTTGATTCAGGGAATAATATCAAAATAAATGGCTGTCTTAATAATCTTTGGTAACAGAAAATAATATAGACTGTTTTATTTTGTCAAATATTTAACTATATATTTTATTTTTGGAGGCGAAGATGTTAAAAACAACAAATTTAGTATTACTTAAGCTGGCAATAAATTATCTTGGAAAAAATCCTTTAAAAAACTTGCCAAAGTTAATAAGAATAGCTGAAAAATTTGCGATAAATGATTCAGACAAGCAGGCTGTCTCTTACTATAAGAGCATATTAAGCGATCCTGAAAATAACTATGCAAATATGCTAAGAAGGTTTATTGGTTCTATAAATCCTGGCTGCTTAAAAAAGATGATGACAAATTTTATTATAAATTCAGGATTCAAGGGCAGAAAACTAGCAGATGAGAAATCAAAAGAAATGGGGGTAAATATCCCATGGACAATATTAATAGATCCGACAAGCAAATGCAACTTAAAATGTAAGGGCTGTTGGGCAGCAGAATATAAAAAAACATCTTCTCTTTCTTTTAAAACTCTGGACAGAATAATAAGAGAAGGCAAAGAACTTGGAATATATATGTATATTTATTCCGGAGGGGAGCCATTTATAAGGAAAAGCGACATTATAAAATTGTGTAAGATACATAATGATTGCATGTTTTCCTGTTTCACCAATGGAACATTGATAGATGACAGATGTGCTGAAGAGCTGGCAGAAGTTGGCAACTTTATACCAAGCATCAGTATAGAAGGATGGGAAGAAGAAACAGATTTAAGAAGAGGAAGCGGTACATATGCCAAAGTGATAGAGGCAATGGATTGTCTTAAAAAAGTTAATGTTCCCTTTGGATTTTCTGTATGCTATCACAGTAAAAATTATGACTCTGTTGCCTCTGATGATTTTATTGATTTCATGATTGATAAAGGAGCGTATTTTGGTTGGTATTTTACATATATTCCTATTGGTAAAAACGCCGTAATGGATTTAATGGTGGATGCAGAGCAAAGAAAATATATGTATTATAGAGTCAGAAGCTTGAGGCAAACGAAACCAATTTTTGTTATGGATTTCTGGAATGATGGTGAATTTGTTAATGGATGTATAGCAGGAGGAAGAAAGTTTTTTCATATAAATGCAAATGGAGATGTTGAACCTTGTGCTTTTATACATTATGCAAATTTAAATATAAATAATTGTAGTTTGGCAGAAGCTTTAAAATCTCCTTTATTTATTGAGTACAAGATGAATCAGCCTTTTAACATAAATCATCTAAGACCTTGTCCGCTCCTTGATAATCCGGCTAAACTAAGGCAAATGGTAAAAAATTCCAACGCCCTTTCAACACAATACTTTGACAATGAAAGTGTGGAAGATCTTACTAAAAAGTGTGAAAAAACTGCATATAACTGGTCAATTACGGCAGATGAGCTTTGGGAAAACAAAGATAAGACTGATAGCAAAAATCAAGAAGTACGAGAAGAAATGGCAATATAAAATCTTTTAAACTTTTTTTGCCCTGCAAGATTTACCTCTTTTCTATTAAGAAGAAGTGTATCTTTGCTATCAATCTCCCATTCAACAATATCACCTTTGGGAAAATTCATAGCCAGTGTAATGGGACGGGGGAAGTTAATGTAGTACTGGTTGAAATCTTTACGTGTGGTGTAGAACCCTACCGTGTAGAACTCCTTTTTTTGGGGCCAAATTATACGTCCCCAAGAGTGCTACTACTTCTGTTCTTTATTAATTCTTTTAACTGCAATATTGATAGTTGCATTGCTTCTTCTCCTGCAAGAATTACACTTTTGCTATCAATAAATTTATTCCATCCTACCTTTCCTACTTTAGGATTAATTATAATATCAGCATCTCTGATATTTGAAGAAGATAAATTATATCTTAAAAGCTTAATAGAATTATTAGCTATTCTATAGAATCCAAAATTGCTGTCTTGAATGTCCGAAAAATAATCGGCATCTAAATTAACTGCAATGACTATATCGGCTCCCATTCCTCTAACAACTCCTGCGGGAACAGGGATTGAGAGGCCCCCATCAACTAATAAACTGTTGCCTAATTTTACGGGCTTAAATATTAAAGGTATAGAACTGCTCGCTCTAATGGCCGTAGCAACCTCACCTTTATCCATGATAACAGCCTTGCCTGTTTTTATATCTGTTGTTACAACCGAGAAAGGAATTTTTAGATCTTTAAAATGTATTTTGTCAATTATGTTTTCTATAAAGACTTTTATTTTTCTGCCATTGATTAATCCCTGGGATAGTGAGGGATCAAAAAACAGAGACAGTGTATGCCGCCAATTATTGGATAAAGCTATTTCCTCAATCTTTTCAATATTTTTAGTGTATGCATAAAATCCCCCAACAACTGACCCGATACTCACACCGGCAATAAAATCAATTGGGATATTGTTTTTCTCTAGAACCTTGATTATACCAATGTGGGATAGTCCTTTAGGTCCACCACTGCCTAATGCCAGACCTATTTTCGGTTGTTTGGATTTTGCCATAATATTAATAGCCATGATATTATTGGCAGTTTATCAGTTAATTTAAAAAAATACCACCATATAGTGGGAAGTTTTTTAAAAGGGGTGCATTTTGCCACTACTTACATTATTTATATCCTAAATTCAAATTCAGGATGAATTTCTATTCTTTGTTGATAATCTTTTTCTTCTTTTACAGCAGCTTCACATAGGTAAGGGATCCAAAAGCAAATTTTTATAAATATCATATCATACTGCTATGTCGTTTCTTCTTTTTTATCAGGTATCTTAGAAAGAATAATTCCTTTTACTGCCACTAAGATGAATATAAGAATAAATAAAATTACAATGTGTGAGGGTTCATGAAATACGAAAGCCAGTATTGGTAGTAGACAGTCCTCCTCCTCCCCTAAATTTAAAAAATATAGGCCAGTTGTGCCCAATTACTACTGCAAGGGATGCAGCCACTAATGTAAATGGGTCAAGTTCCAAATATTTTGCCAAAAGAGGAGGCACCATTCCTTTAGCTGCATCAAGAAATCCTGTTGCTATTCCTATTTTAAGCCCTAATTGGCGAAATGAACCTGCAGCTCCAGGCAAGTCCTTTTTGCCAAAATCTTTCTTTTTTAAAATTTTTGCAAAAACGTAACCGAAGCAGACAGAACCTAATAAATAGCTTGCAATTACAAATGCAATCTTNNAATGTAAGCCCGATAAAATTTAAGGTATTTATTCTATATAATACGCTGCTCCCCATGTTTTTGGTCCAGGGTGAACTATAGCAACACATCCAAACTCCATTTCTAATATCTCCTGACATTCAATATTTTTTTCTATAAGTTCCCTCAACTGCTGAGCAGCTTCTTTGTTGTCTGCATGACTGACCACAAGACTTTTTACCTTACTGGCTTTGAATTTTTCTAAGTCCATTTTTATGTTTTCAACTATTTTTTCATTTACTTGAAACATATTCCTTGCTCTTCCCACTGGAGAAATTGATCCCTCCATGTCTCTTACTGCAATTATAGGAATCACCTTCATTGCAGAACCCATCAAAACTTTTGCTCTTCCTATTCT
>DNFX01000245.1:0-3814 GCA_003486795.1 Actinomycetota bacterium | reverse complement strand
TTTTTCCTTCTTTAGCTAATTTTGCAGCCTCTAAAACTATAAGTTCCTTTCCTGGTGCTATTTGCAGGCTATCTATTATTTCTATATCACCACCAACATTCTCTTTGGCTTTTTTAGCTGCTTCTAAAGTAGCAGAACTTAGCTTTGATGACATAAGAATTGCAACTATAGGTTTACCTTCTTCCTTTAAGGTTTTAAAAATATTAGCTAACTCTAGTGGGGAGGGAGCACTTGACTTAGGATTAATTTTTTCGTCATATATTATCTTTAAAAGTTTATCAGGGGTAATGTCCACACTATCCACGTAATTGTTATTTCCTATAGATATTCCAAAATGATATAAGTTTATATTATATTCTTTTGCAAGTTTTTCCGGGAGCCCATGACCGCTACCAGTAACAATTGCTACCTTTTGCATTTTACCTCCTTTAATTTTATAGATTCATTCTATTGATATAATGTAGTAGTAATATAACTGTCCGCCATAGTATAACTGGGTCTCTATAATTGGAAATTTATTTTTCACTTCTTTATATAAATTTTTAGCTTTATTCTCATTAGTATTTTTCCCCCAATATATAGTGATAAGTTTACTATCTTTTTTTACCAAATTATTGATTAGATCTAAAGTTACCGTCTGAAGGTCTTCACCCCTGGTTACTATTTCTTTAGCTTCTTTATAACTTAGTCCTATAAAATCTCCTTTTTTTACTTCTAAATCTTTGTATTTAATTGAGCGAGTTGATGTTGCTACCATTCCGGTAGTAACTAGGCTTAAAGCTTTTTTCATAACTTCTTTATTTTCTTTTAAACTATATTCTGGATTAAAAGATAATATAGAGCTTACTCCTTCAGGCATAGTCTTAGATGGAATAATTTCAACGTTTTTGCTGGTAAGATTTACTGCCTGCTGCGCACTAAGAAGGATATTTTCATTATTGGGTAGAAGTAATATGTTATAATTTTTAATTTTTTCTATACCTTTTAAAACTTCATTTACTGAAGGATTCATGGTAGCTCTACCATCTATAATATAGGATGCACCAAAGCTTTTAAATATTTCTTTCCAGCCTTTGCCTGATGCAACCGTAACTATTCCAAATTTATAATCTTTGTCATTTTCTTCTGCACCAGATAAAAATTTGTCCTGCTGGCTGTGCATATCATCAATTTTAATATTTGATACCTTTCCTAAAAGAGAAGCGGTATTTATTATTTGTTCAGGTTCGTTAGTATGAATATGAATATGAACCTTAAGTAAATTTTTCGATTCCGCAATTATAATTGAGCTACCCATATCTTTTAACTTGTCAAATAAAAAATCCTTGGAAATATTTTTGCCTTGCAGAATGAATTCAGTACAATATTTTTCTTTTGGCTTTTCTGTCCATGCTTTTACCATACTGTTGCCTATAGAAGATAAATCTCTAGTATTATTTATGCTAAATTTCTTTAAAATTTTACTTATATTATCCAGTGGCAGATTAATAGAACTTAAAGAAATTCTTCTTCTCATATTATTTATTTTTACGCCTAAGCCCTGTTGTAGCTTTTGTGTTTGCAAGATTAGCTCATCATTTTTTGAGTTTTCTTTTCTAGTCAAGTTTAGAAACTTATCCCATATATTTATGAGTAGAGGAGTATTTTTTTCTATAGAGATTTTCTCTTTAAGGCTTTTGCCCTTTAGATATCTTAGCATACCTTCTATTATAAATATAAAACCACACCCGCCAGCATCTACTACTCCTGCATCTTTTAATACTGGAAGCATCTCGGGAGTTTTATTTAGGACTTCTTTGCCTTTTCTTAACATTTTTTCGAAGAATAGTGTAAGATTTACAGCAGTATCCTTGTTTTCAAGTGCAGTTTGTGCTACCTCTCTCATTACGGTAAGGATAGTTCCTTCAACTGGATTGGAAACGCTTTTATATGCATATACACTGCCCTCATATAAAGCTTGTGCTAGTTCACTAATACTTATTTTTTCCTTAGAATTTATTCCACTGCTTACACCATAAAGAAATTGTGAAAGGATAACTCCTGAGTTACCTCTTGCTCCCATCAAACTACCATCAGCTATGATTTTAGAAATTTCTCCTACTGCAGTTTTTTCTCCATCATTGATTTTAGAAATCTCTTCAACAGCATTTTTTAGGGCAAAGCACATGTTTGTTCCAGTATCGCCATCGGGGACTGGGAAAACATTTAGATCATCCACAATTTTAGATTTGTTTTTTAACCAGATATATCCTGCTGAAACTAACTTTTCTAATTCTTGACCACTTAAATATTCCATTTTTAAATTCCGTAACTTTTCAATCTAAAGATTATATTTTTATTCGACAAATTTTAAATTACTGTTTTAAACTTTTTATTTATTTTCCTGATTTTAAGAATATTATCAAGACCAAACCTAAAAAAAAAGCCAAAATATAGCCGATAATTCCCTGAATAGGATATCCAAAAATAATTGGGCCTACATCCATTTGCATAATAAGAGAAGAGCCTAAGATAATAGAAGCAATTACTATACTTAGTGACCTGCATTTTGTAGAACGGTTAATCTCCCTAGTTAATTTTTCTAATTCCTTATGCTCGAAGTTAAATTTCAGCTTACCATCTTTTAGTTTTTTTAAAGTATTCGTTAGGTCCTTGGGAAGTTTTTCTATAAATTCAATACTATCCTGAATAAATTCATTGCCTCTTTTTATAAGCTTTTCAGGGGAAAAACTTTTACTTATAATTTTAACCATAAACGGTCTACCAATCGATACCACATTAAAATCAGGATCAAGCTGTCTTCCGGTAGTCTCAGCCATAGAGAGTGCTTTTATCATTAAAGCAATATTGGAGGGCAAAACCAGATTATGATGTATCATTACCCCGATAGTATCCTGGGCAAGTTTTTTTATTTCTATGTCTTTTAAAGGTATTCCCACATAGTGATCAATCAGTTCTGTAAAATCCTGTCGCAGTTGACTTTCATTAAATTCTTTTTCAAGCATACCTAAAGCTTCAAGGCATTGCATTCCCTGGTCCAAATCTTTATCAATCATTGCCAGTAGGAATTTTGCTCCATTTTTAATCATATTTTCATCAACATAACCAACCTGTCCCACATCAAGCATGGCAATAGTAGCTGGAGGTATAACAAATATATTGGCTGGATGCGGGTCTGCATGAAAAAACCCGTCCTCAAATATTTGCTTTAAAATTATGTAAGCACCTCGTCTTGCAACCTCTTTTTGATTAAAGTCGTTTCTATATTTGATTTTTGTTATTTCGCTAATTTTAGTTCCTTCAATGAATTCCATGGTAATGACCTTTGTAGTGGTCATATCCCAGTAAATTTTTGGTATTTTTATATAATCAATATCTTTAAAATTAATCCTGAACTTTTCATAGTGATGAGCTTCATTTGTAAAATCAATTTCTTTTTGAATTGCCTTTCTAAATTCACCTATTATAAGTTTTGGATGATAAACCCAGTTATTGCCTAATCTTCTATCAACAAATCCAGCTATATCCTCTAAAATCTCTAAGTCCAGCTTGATTAATTCTTCAACATCAGGTCTTTGGATCTTTACAGCCACGGCTTTACCATTTGGTAGAGTTGCCTTATGGACCTGACTTAAAGAAGCAGCGGCAATTGGTACTTCTTCAAACTCCTTAAACAATTTACTGGTAGGCTTTTTTAATTCTTGCTCGATAATTTCTCTGGCTAAAAAACTGTCAAAGGGTGGGACTTCATCTTGAAGTTTTTCCAGTTCCATGATGAAATCAGGCGGTAAAAAATCAGGTCTGGTGCTTAAAA
>DNFX01000221.1 GCA_003486795.1 Actinomycetota bacterium | reverse complement strand
AATACTATAATGATATTTACAAAAAAATCTATCCATCGTGTAAGGATATCAATAATTTAATATCAACAAAGATTCTGTAAATTATTCAGGCTGAGGCAGAAAAATTAAAAGAACCGGAGGTAAGTATGTACGGCAAAAAGATAAGGATGGGGAGGCTTATAGACCCAAAGTATGGAAGAGGAGTGATAATTCCTTATGCTCATGGTATTCTTCAGGGTCCTATACCGGGGCTTGAAAATATAAATGAAATCAACAGGTATATGGAGATATTCAGAAAATCGAGAGCAACCGGAATAATTTTAAGCTATGGATATTTAAAGTATAGTGCAGACTATCTTATCGGAAGGTGTGTACCTTCAGCTGTCATTCTTATAGATTGGATAAACATGACAAAAGCATACAGGGGTAGTGTGCCTTATGAAGAAGTAAGGACAAGTATATGTACTTCCGTTGAGGATGCTGTAAGGGTAGGGGCTGATGGCGTAATGACTTATCTAACCCTGGGTTTTGATGATCCTTCACTTGAATCTGAAGAAATAAGAAAAAACGGTATAGTCGTGAAAGAATGCGAAAAGGTTGGCCTTCCGGTGATAATAGAGCCTGTTATGGCAAAATTTAAGAATAAGGATATTTTTTATGATAAGGAATATCTTAAGATAAACGACAGGATAGCAGCTGAAATAGGTGCAGATATTGTAAAATCGCAATATACCGGAGATCCGGAGTCTTTCAGGGAGGTTGTTGAAAACTGTGCAGCCCCGATAATGATTGCAGGAGGTCCAAAATCCGGAACAATGGAAGAAACTTATGAAATGATAAGAGGAGCAGTAAGGGCAGGAGGAGCAGGTACTATAGTAGGCAGGAAAATATTCCAGTCAGAAAATATTGAAGAGTGTTTAAACGAAGTCTGCAGAATAGTTTATGATGAGTTTCCAAAAAATAATGACATACAGATCAGATGTATGAATGGTGTCTGCAATGCGACTGGTGCCGGTGAAGATAATGAACTTGTTGAGAAAATTGCGACNNAATGAGCTTGTGGAGAAAATCGCCAGTCAGGTTATTTTTGAATATAAAAATAAAATCAGTAAATAAGAGGAGGGATTTATATGGCTGGTCCCAAACCCAGGATAGGTTTGTTTGCAACAGTTGATGAGCTTTACTCCACTGCATTTGACATGACTGAAATAGATAAAGTTGTACAGGAAGATATATCAAAACTAATTAAAAATCTTTCTTTAAAAAATGATGTTATTTTCAGGAAAATTGCGCGTACGGAAGAAGGTGGTATAGAAGAAGGAAGGTATTTTCACGGACTTGATCTGGATCTGATCATAATAAGTGAGTTTGTATATACGCTTGATGAAGTAATAATGGGTTTTTTAAAGAATATTGACAGAAAAGTGCCAGTAATTGTTCTGATGGTTCAGGGTTATGAAGGAATACCTGAAAATCTGGACATCAAAGATTTCCCGAGGTCATGGGGAATAAACGGGACAGTGCAGCTGACTTCTTCAATGCCTAATATGGCAGATGATTTCGAATACAAGTTTCTTGTAGGTAATCCAGGTGAGAAAAAGATTTCTGAAAAAATCAACTCATTTGCGAAAGCCTCATGGGTAATTAATTCTATAAAAAAATCCAAACTCGCATATCTTCCGGGAGTTTTTAAAGGGATGCATGATAACTGGGATAATAATGCAAAACTTGAAAAATTATTCGGAGTTGCACTTGACTGGCTTAATTTTTCCGATGTAGTCAGGGAAGTAAAAAAAATCAATGATTCGGATATCAAAGCTGAAGTCATGGATATGAAAGACAAATATAAAATTATTGAACCGGAGGATACTGACTTATATGATGAAGCAAGAATGTATCTTGGTGTAAAAAATCTTATAAAAAACAGAAATCTTTCCGGACTTACAATTACTGTAGATCCGAATAACTGCAATGAATTTATGGATTTCAGGGTTCTTGCTTATTACACCATGTCTAAACTTATGGATGATTGTATAGCATGTTCAGATGAAGGCGATATGTCTCATGTAATCTGTCAGCTTATACTTGGGAAACTGACTGGTAATCCCGTACAGCAATGGGAAAATTGGGCTTTTGATAAGAGTAAAAACATTGTAATGGGTGGTCATAGCGGGGTAGGTTCAACAAAACTTGCAAAAGATAGCAGTGAAATATATGTAAGAAATCTTATGTATGATACCTATACCCTGCCTGATGGTCAGATAAGAAAGGGATTTGCATTTAACTTTATTTTAAAACCCGGCAAAGTGACTTTGCTTACCATGGGTTCTATTCATGATGAATATAAACTGAAAATTGTAAGAGGTACTGCTGTTGATTACAGTCTTCTGGATATACACTCTCCTTTTGCAGTAATTAAAATAGATAATACAGATATTGATGATTATTTTGAGAAAATATGCCGTTTCGGCTGTGGCAAGCATTTTGCCCTGGTTTATGGAGATGTTTCAGATCAATGTGTATCAATAGCTGAAATAATGAAGATGGATTATCTTCTGATTTAAATGCCGGCAGCAACTTTTCCCTGAATAATTAAAATTTAAGCAGTCTTTTTTAAAATAATGAGAATAGGTATTAATTTTTATCCTGATTTTACTGAACTGCCGCTGGGAGTTCTTAAAGAGGGTATTCTTAATGAGAAAAATCTCAGGTTTGCAAAACAGATAGGCGCAGATGATGTTGTTGCATGGATGCCTCTGCCGGAGAAAGACGGATTCTGGACTTATGAGGATCTTCTTGAATTAAGAAAATTTGTAGAAAAATCAGACTTAAAACTTGGGGCAGTTGAGAATCTTCACCCGCTTCATTACGATAGAATTTTGTTAGGGATAAAAGGCAGTGATAGGCAGATTGAAAATATAAAGAAAACAATAAGAAATCTTGGCAAAGCCGGAATTTATTGTCTTGGGTATTCCTTTTCTATTCTCGGATACTGGGGGCATTACAGCACAGGTGAAGATGGAGGAGGAAGAGGTGATTCTGGAATAATAAAATTTGATTATGACAAAGTTGATAATAATGATTTTCTTAATTACGGAGAATTGTGGGGTGGCTGGAAAACATCATATTATGATAAAAATAAATTCCTTGGCGAGGTAAAAAAAGAGAAGTTATGGGAAAGACTGATTTATTTTCTTGAGAACATAATACCTGTCGCTGAGGAATCCGGTGTAAGGATGTGTATCCATCCTGCCGATCCACCGGCACCCCGTCTAAGAGGTATAGAAAATATTATGAATAGCGTGGAGGATTTTAAAAAACTGATTGAAATATTTCCAAGTAAATATCACGGAATTGAATTCTGCCAGGGTACATTTTCTGAGATGCAGGATGTGGGCAGAAATGTAATAAATCTTATACATTATTTTGGTTCAAGGGAAAAGATATTCTATGTGCATTTCAGAAATGTCAGGGGCCGGTTTCCCAGGTATGAAGAGGTGTTTATAGATGAAGGAGATGTACCTATGGTAGAAACAATGAAAGCATATAAAGAAGAAGGTTTTAACGGTACTTTTATTCCTGATCATGTACCTGTTATAAACGCTGTTTCCGAACCGTGGCATACCTCTATGGCATATTCGATAGGCTATATGAAAGCGGTGATGCAGGCATTAAATATCAACTGAAATTCTGTCAACTGAAATTCTTGACAAAATTTTTCATAAAATATATTATATTGAAATCGATACCATAAACAAATTAATTTCTAAAATAATCTAATTAAAATTTTAATCAGTAAAAAACAATGCTTTTAAAAACATGATTTCCGGAAAGGGGGTGCTAATATAGAAAATCATTTCTGAATAAAATAAATAATCTTGTTATGTTCTAGGAAGGAGAACGAATGAAAAGAAGCACATTTTTCAGGTTGTTGATTACAGTATCTTTAATAATCACTATGTTTGCAGCTTATGTTCTTACTGGTTGCACACCGGCTGAGCCAGCAGTTAGCGAAGCTGTAGAGCAGGCTGAAGAAGCTGTTACCACAGAAGCAGCTACTGAAGAGACAGAAGCAGCTACTGAAGAGACAGAAGCAGCCAAGGATTATTCAGGAACAGTTCTTTCATTGCTTCATGATAAGGGAGGCAATCCTAATTATCAGCCTTATTTTGAAGCCATGGGTGCAAAAACTGAAGAGTTATTCGGAATCAGCATCGAACCTGTTCCATATCCTACAACAGACGTTTTTATTGCAACAGTAAACGCTGCTTTATCTACAAAAGATGCTCCGGACATGTTTACATGGTGGTCAACATGGAGAATGAAAGACTTAATAGATCAGGGACTTCTTGCACCGACAACAGCTCTATGGGATAAGCATAAGGATGAATACTCCGAAGGTTTGAGAAATGCATTTACATTTGATGGAGAAGCATACGGATATTCTTATACGCAGGAATACTGGCCTGTATGGTATAACAAAGATGTTTTTGCACAGTATAATCTGGAAGAACCAACAACATGGGCTGAATTTGAAGCAGTGTGCGATACACTTCTTGAAAACGGTATTACTCCGATGGCACAGACGGTACAGGCAAGGTGGCCTACCTTTATTATGTTTGAGCAGTTTGTAATTGGGGAAGATCCCCAGCTTTATGTTGATCTTTGTGAAGGAAGAGTAAAATACAGTGATCCTAAGGTAAAAGCAGCTTTCGAGGTTTGGAAAGATCTTATTGACAGAGGATATTTCACTGACCCCGGTATAGATTATTTTGTAGATGCACCAAGCATGTTTAATACAGGTGAAGTAGGAATGATTCTTGCAGGAACATGGTATTATGAATCAGTTCTTGTAGCTGCTGGTGTTACTGAGGAAAAGATAGGAGCATTTATACTTCCTTCCCAGAAGGAAAGCGCAGGAAAAAATGTTGTTCTTGAGATGTCTCCCATATGTATCAGTGCAAATTCACAAAATCTGGAAGCTACAATGGTAGCAGTAGATTACTTTATGAGCGCAGAAGGAAACGAGATATTTGCCAAATTAAATAAGGCATATCCGTCAAATGTAAACTCAAATACTGATTTCCTTCCCGAAATAAAGGTTAAGATAGCTGATACTGTAAAGAATGAGAATTACAATATACTTAACAGATACTGGGAAGCAACACCTACACCTATTTGCGAGGAAGCAGTTGATAAATTTGCTGAATTTATAACAAATCCGGACAAACTTGACCAGATACTGGCAGATCTTGATGTGATTGCCGATAAATTCTGGAGCGAAAACCAGTAAAATTTTTACAGTTTGCGGGAAACAGGTTAAAACTGTTTCCCGCTTAAGAATATATTATCGGATTTGAGGATTAAAGTATGAAATATCATAATAAATTTGTCAGTTATTTATATATATTACCTTCTTTTTTGCTGGTGTTTTTAATGTTGCTGGTTCCGATGTTCCAGAATATATATTATAGTTTCTTTCAGTGGAATGGGATATCAGAACCTGTTTTTATTGGCTTCAGCAATTATATCCAGCTTTTTAAAGATTCGAATTTTTTTACTTCATTTACAAACACAATACTCTGGGTTGTAATTACTTTGATTTTCCCTGTTTTCGGAGGGCTGCTGATAGCAGTTTTTTTAAGGGGAATTAAATTTAGTAATTTTTTTAAATCAATTTTTTATATACCGATCACAATATCTTTTGTTGCAACAGGAATAATCTGGAACTATATGTATAGCAGACAGATAGGAGTATTAAATACTTTTCTTGATCTTATCGGAATTGATAAAATTTCCTGGCTTGTCAATGTTCCATTAAATACATTTTCCCTTCTTATTACCTGGACATGGCAGCAGCTTGGGATAAATATGGTATTGTTTTTAATGGGACTGACATCTATTCCGATTGAACAGACGGAGGCTGCAACAATAGAAGGCGCAAGCAAATGGCAGACTTTTATTCATGTTACATTTCCGATGCTCAGACCTATTACCACGGTTGTCATAGTAATGGCGACTGCTAATTCTTTTAAAGTTTTTGATCTTATTTATGTAATGACCAGGGGAGGACCTTACAGATCTTCAGAAACGCTGGCAGTTACCATGTTCAGGGAAACTTTTACAATGTCGAATATGGGTTATGGTGCTGCTATTTCAGTGGTTCTTTCTATTATAGTAGTAGCGATTTCAGCTATTTACCTTAGAACCATGGTAAAAAAAGATTTGTTATATTATTAGAGAAGCAGAGGCATATATGGCGGCACTCAGAAAAACAATTACATATATTATTATAATACTACTTGTACTTGCATGGTTATTACCGATATTTTCAGTTGTTCAGGCTGCAATAAAGAGTCCTGAGGAATTCAATTCCACAAGTTTTTTCCATTTTCCAACACAATTTGCTTTATTTGATAATTTTAAAAAAGCAATACAGCACTGGAAGTTACATGAGTTTTTCCTGAATTCTATTATATATTCAGTAGCCGGAGGAATTATTACCATAATTACTGCATCGATGGCTGCATTCAGTATTGTAAGGCTTAAACCTAAATTTAATTTTATTTTATTTTTAATAATCTATTCGGGCACATTATTTCCTTTCCAGATGTATCTTATCCCTCTGTACAAGATTTTTAACCAGACAGGGCTTTATGATACTAAAACCGGTATGATACTGGTATATTCTGCTCTTGCTATTCCTTTCAGTCTTTTTGTTTACAGAGGTTTTTATTCTACCATTCCCAAAGAAATAGAAGATGCTGCAATGATAGACGGGTGCAATTCTTTTCAACTTTATACAAAAATATTTCTTCCCCAGGCTATAGCTCCGACTGCTGTTGTAGCATTATTTCAGATGTCATGGATATGGAATGATTTGCTTTTCGGAATGGTTCTTACCAGAACCGATAATGCCAGGCCGGTAATGGTATCTCTTGCTTCTATGTCAGGAGTCAGCGGTGGTATTATTCCGTATATAATGAGCGGGGTAATATTTACGTCTCTTCCGACAATATTATTATTTATTCTTCTCAGAAAATACTTTATATCCGGAATGGTTTTATCTGTTGCAGGTGAATGATATATGATTTTATATTGATATTCATTTCAAAAAAGGGGAGAGTTTGATGAATAAAAATATTACTTCAAGACAAAGAGTGAAGATGGCTCTGGAGCATAAAGAGGCTGACAGAGTCCCCATTGATTTTGGAGGAATGCGTTCTACCGGAATATCTACAATTGCATATAACAATCTCAGGAAAAAGCTGGGAATAAAAAACAAGCTTGCAAGAATGTATGACTTTCAGCAACAGCTTGCTTATCCGGAAAAAGAGATAAGGGATCTGTTCCATATCGATGTTATAGATGCCGGACAGGCATTTCTGTCTGATGATGAGAACTGGAGGGAATGGGAACTAAATGATGGTTCCAAATGCCTAATACCAAAGTATATAGATTTTGAAATTGATGAAAAAGGAACGGTATTTCTGAAAAACAGCAAAGGGCTGATTGTCGGGAAAAAACCAAAAACTTCTCTATATGTAGACCAGACTTACTGGCCTTTTTATG
>DNFX01000231.1:3817-4063 GCA_003486795.1 Actinomycetota bacterium | reverse complement strand
GGAGGCCCAACAATACACACGTTCCTTTTTGCCGGTATTGCTATCTTTAACAAGTTTTCCAGTTCTTTTGGTCTCATTCTTTTTCTCCTTTTTTGTTTAGTTTTTAATTGTCAGCTAAAATATCTTTCATTAAACCAACTAAATTTGGTTTATAAAAGTCACAGTGTCTTTTTGTGCCTATAAATCTTAAAAATGTGTGCCCTGCTCTTGATTCTGCACAAAAAATGTAAGTCATACTTTCTTTTT
>DNFX01000231.1:0-3761 GCA_003486795.1 Actinomycetota bacterium | reverse complement strand
ATATAATATGAAAGTGGAACTGGAATGCAAGTAACACCATTACATTTATAGGAACAACTTTCATCTTTTTCATGTACACCATCACAATGATATTGTACTGCTGGGGTCACTTTCCTGCACTTACCGCTCAACGGGCATATCATTTTCATTTTTTATCCTTCTTCAAGATTTTCTTCATAATATCAACAAGAGTTTCTTTGTGCTTGAAAACTTGTATATTTCTATAAGGACAGGTTATTCTATATCTTGTCCCCATAGTTTTAAAGAAGAAAGATGGAACATTCCTTTTTCCCTTTCCATTATAATTCCATCTGCATTGTTTTGGGCATTTTTCTTTATCAAATCCTTCACATATGACGATATTCTCCATTTTTATCCTTTTATAATCTTATAATTGAATCTTTTTTCTATGGCTTTTTCAAGGATTGAGATTATTTCTTTTACATCGTAATTTATAGGAAAATCTGGTTTTCTTCCTTCAGAATCACATTCTCTTAATATTTTTAGAAGACCGAAGTATGGGTGAGATTCAAGTTCATCTCTTTTTTTCTTTTTCATTTCTCCATTGTGGTAATAGATTATTCTTATATGATTTTTTATTAACCATGCCACTTTTTCAGGATAAAAATCTCTTAGAAGCTCATGTCCTATTTTATCATGGTCTATTGTACTTATATTTTTTCCAATATCATGAAACAGACCAGCAATCATTAAATCAATATCATTTGTCCTTTTAGATAAAAGATAGAATACTTGCAAAGAATGATTAAATACGCTTATTTCTGGATGTTTATCTTTTTTATCTTGTATGTTATTTTTTTCCAACAATTCAAGGTAGAAAAGACCTGCTTTTAAATAGTCTTTCATCATGTTTTGAAAACACCTTTACTGAATATTTTTAGGCCCGTTCACCATGATATTGTTCTCTTCTCCATATTTTTCTACACCAAGTTCAGGCACCATTTTCAATAAATGTTTTGCTGCTTTATCAATTATTTCATAGCTCTTGTCTTTGAAAGCTTTCTCTAAACTTGCCAAGCCAAATGTAATTAGGGCGCAAAGAAAATACGATATTTTGTCATTATCACGCTCTCCATGCTTTTCACATTCATCAGCAAGTGCTTCCAACGAAATTAAAATCTCTTCTTTTGTCATTTTCTATTCCCCTTTATTTAGGATTTGATACAAAAAAAGCCTATTACCCAATATTAATGGGAAATAGGCTTTTTTATTGTTATACTTTTTTATTTTTTCACCTTTTCATATATTTCTCTGTCACATCTTTCCCCGTTTTTACATCAAAAACTTGAAGTATTTCAATTATATCTGCACTTGCTTTTCCATCTGTAGCCCACGGTTCATTTATTTTAGCTCCATTTGGTATCCGTATTCTTGCTTCAAGTGGTCTTCTGGGGTAATGTAATTCACACCATGATTTTGAAGCAAAATGAAATCCTGGATATGAGCATAGAATTCTTTCATCATCAGCGAAAATTTCATCCTTTTTCAGTGTATTTATTCCAACATGAAACTTGTATCCATTATTACATAATCCCTTCTCAAATCTTTTCCAATAAATATTTCCCTGTTCCACTCCCATTGCTTTGATTAATCCTTTTGTGCCACTTAGATCAGCATCTGCTAAATCAGCACCATTTAAATTAGCATAACTCAGGTCAGCACCATTTAAATTAGCACACCTTAAATTAGCACCATTTAAATTAGCACCTCTTAGATCAGCACCCATTAAAATAGTACAATTCAAATCAGCATCTGTTAAATCAGCACCATTTAAATTAGCATAACTCAAATCAGCACCTATTAAAATAGCATGATTTAAAGTAGCACCTCTTAGATCAGCACCATTTAAATTAGCATAACTCAAATCAGCACCATTTAAATTAGCACACCTTAGATTAGTATGACTTAGATCAATACCTTTCAAGTCAGTGCCTATTAAAATAGCACGTTTTAAGTCAGTACCTCTTAAGTCAGCACGACTTAAATTAGCATAACTTAGGTTATTTTTATAATTTGTTATAACTTTTCCAAGATCATTCTTTTCACAGGAAAAGATTTTTTTATTTTTTTTATTTTTTATTTGTATTTTCACCTATATCCCCCCTTTTTTATTCTTCTTTCTACTATATTAGTCTACATTCCTACTTGCACTCCAATTTCCTATTGCAGTGTTTTTAAATGCTACATGAAATTCATCACCAAGTTTTAAACTTCTATGTTCTCTTGTTGAATGCCTTATAATTCCTTTTACAAAAAAGTAATTTTTATCCTTTATCATTCTTGTGGCTGTGTGCAAAGCAGAACTTTCCTTCGCTGGTAATGCTTTCATTTTTAATTGGTCTTTTACTTTTATTGCAGGAATTTTAATTTCAGTGTCTTTAACAGGAATAAAAAACCATTCACCTTGTCTTTTATATCCTGCTCCCTTGGATATAAGTATCTTAGCTGCTTTAGGAATAAGAATTTTAAAGGCTTCTTCTACTGATCTTGCTTTTTTTGGGAGTTCTGAAACAAAGTACCTTCCTTCATCCATTCCGCAAATAAAATATCTTCCAAAGTATTCAAAAAGAACTTGTCCTATTCTGTGATAGGACATATAGGTTATTTTATTTGTTTCTCTTTCCTTTATAATATGTATTTCGGAGCCAACAGGAATAGTTTTTTTGAATTCTTCAAAATTTGATTCAGCACCTTTTGCTATATCTTTGGTGTAATCAATAATTTTTACATCTTCATACCAGTATCTATTATTGCAAGCTCTTGAACAGGCTGAAAATGAAACTCTTGGATATTCTTCAAATACTCTGTACGTTATACTTTGGTGTTGAGAGGTTGATATTGAATATTTATCCCCATTTAATAAGAATGTTCCATCTTTTTGTTTTACTGCAAGAATAAAGTGATCGCCATATGAATATAAGATATTATCCCTTGAAAATACATGAGTTCCTTTATAATTCTTTCCATTTTTAAATCCAATAATTACTTCCCTATGAGATTTCCCCACTTTATTTCTCCTTTTGTTTTTTTAATATTTTTTTCATTTCATAAACTAAATCAGAAACTATTATTCACTTTTTTTCCTCTATTCTTAAATACTTTTCTATAATATTTTTATAGAAAAGTATATCTGAATCATGGTTTGTGGGTTTTGATACTCCTATCAAGTTTATTCTTCCCCTGATAAATTTCTTAAAATAGAAAAATTTCTGTGTTAGATTAATTTTTGCTTGCAGTGTTTTTTCACCATGATGCATGAAATATTTTTGGTATATTTCTTTTTCCACATAATCTTTAATATTGCATTGAAATTTCCTTCCAACCATTACCTTGTCGGCTTCGTATCCTGTCCAATACTTATTTAGACAGTATTCTATGATGGGTAGACCAAGATAAATTGTTTTACTCAAAGGTTTGTTGGTCCCGAAATCATATACTATACATTTGTTTCCTAAAACCAGATTCATTAAAAAATTATTATCTAGCTCTGAAAATAATTTATAATAATTTTTTCTTTCCAATGTCGTTGACTGTATTCTTAGGAAATTTATTTCTTCTGGTTTAAGGTTTGGTATTTGTTCTATACCATTTGTTAGATTTATAAAATGTTTTTCCATAAAATTTTATTTTTTTATTCTTCATCCATATAAAAAAATTCCCCATTTTTTGTGAATTCATATCCATTTGCATTAATTAATTCAATTATTCCTTCATCGCTATCAAGATATTCATATTCATTT
>DNFX01000083.1 GCA_003486795.1 Actinomycetota bacterium | reverse complement strand
CACCACCGTACAAGCCGTTCGGCATACGGCGGTTCAATAAAATTAATGAACACATGAATACCTTTCGGCTATCGATTGAAAGCCAAGCTTTCCAAGGTATTCATTTGTGAATGTGCTCGTAAGGATTGGGCTTGCTGCTATGCGCCAGTACTCTTTTCTTGTGTTTGCAAACTCCCAAGCTTTGGAGTTTTCAATACCCAGCTTTAGAGGTTGTCATGCTTGGTCTTGATCTTCTTCCATTGCTTCCAGTAACACATTCAGGTATTACTTGATTTCTACTTTTGGAAGTTTTTTCAGTGACTGCTCTATCATTTCTTTCGGATACTCATAATCAGTAAGTTTTCCTTCCATATATTTCTCATATGCTGTCATATCGAAATGTCCATGACCACTCAGATTGAAGGCAATTACTTTCTTCTCACCNNGTTTCCCTGCATTTTATTGCTTCATCAATCGCACATTTTATCGCATGACTGGATTCAGGTGCAGGTATTATGCCTTCTGTCTTGGCAAACATCATAGCAGCTTCAAAGCATGGATTCTGAGGATATGCAACTGCCTCTATCAGACCTTCATGATAAAGCATGCTGACCTGTGGAGCCATTCCATGATATCTCAGGCCGCCTGCATGAATGGAAGGCGGCATAAAATCATGACCCAGGGTATACATCTGAACTATTGGGGCCATTTTTGCAGTATCTCCGTAATCAAATGTGAACTCACCTTTGGTAAGAGTCGGACAGGAGGTTGGCTCAACTGCTATCATCCTTATATTTTTGCCTTTGAGTTTGTCAGGTATGAAAGGAAATACAAAACCGCCGAAATTGCTTCCACCACCGACACAGCCAATAAGTATATCAGGTGTTATGCCCATTTTTTCAAACTGGTTTTTGGTTTCAAGACCAACTATGGTCTGATGAAGAATAACATGATTTAAAACACTTCCAAGACTATACTTAGCTTCCCCGCCGCTTTTTACTGCTTCTTCGACAGCTTCACTTATTGCAAGTCCGAGACTTCCCGGACAATCGGGATCCTGGGCAAGCATTGCTCTTCCTACATCTGTCAGCTTTGATGGTGATGCATGAACTTTTCCTCCGTATGCATGCATCATCATTTTTCTATATGGTTTCTGGTCATAACTTACCCTTACCATATAAACTGTTACAGGTATTCCTATCAGCGCTCCCGCAAAACTGAGTGCACTACCCCACTGGCCTGCTCCTGTTTCTGTAGTAAGTCTTCCGGTTCCGTCTTTCTTATTGTAATATGCCTGCGCAACAGCGGTATTGGGCTTGTGGCTCCCTGCCGGGCTGACTGATTCATTCTTAAAGAATATTTTTGCCGGTGTATCTATCATCTGTTCAAGTCTCTCAGCCCTTACAAGCGGGGTAGGTCTCCACATTCTGTAAATATCAATCAGCTCAGGTGGAATATCTATATAATTCTGCATACTGACTTCCTGTTCGATTACACTTCTGGAGAATATGACTTCCAGGTCTTCAGGAGAAAGAGGTTTTCCGGTTTGTGGATTACATGGCGGAGCCATAGGTTTTGGAAGATCCGGGTTGATATTATACCATCTTGAAGGTATTTCATTTTCCGGTAGTATATATTTTTTTGTTTTGTCTTCCATTTCTTTCCTTTCATAAAGTTTTTTAAAATTTTTCTGAAAGAGATTTACNNAGGGTATTTAAAATTTTAATTATGCCAGATAATATTTTTAGATTCGTGAAAATAAAAAACACCCGGAAATAAAAAAACCTCTTCCATCTTACAATAATTCCGATTGTTCCAGCCGGATCAGATAAACAAAAACAGCTGAAAAACAATGGAAAAATGTAGAGACGAGAGGTTATACTTCCCGCGGTGCCACTCTACTTCACTGCTTAATAATCCTACAATCTATTACTTACAAAAAGCTTCAATGAAAACTATTAAAACAGTGCTCTTTTCAGGTACTTTCATACCCTATCCTGTGATAACGGAGGAAACCGTCCTGGTCTACTTTCCTGTTCAATCACTCCAAGTAGATTTCCGGAGTTCTACCAGGCGTCTCACAGGTCCATTCAGACACCGGCCTTGCAGTCACATTCCCACCATCAGTGACTCTCTCTTTGCTGCCCAATGCTTACTATTCCTGCTCAAAGACTTTATTTCTTTATTTAAAAGAGCAACCTTCAACTGATCTCCTTCGAAATCAGTTGAAGGTATAATATCACACTAATATATTTTTGTAAACAGTAGGGGACGTATAATTTGGTACCCTTTTAAAATTTAAATTACTCTGTAAATGCATAATAATCGGACAACTCACAGACATTTACAGAATTAAATATTTAATTCAAATTAAAAACAGTATTTTTAATGAAAATTAATCTAAAATAAACAAATATATTCAGCATATCATTTTTATTTCCTGATGCAGAACAGTTATTCTTAAATATTAAGGCACGTACAGTTCAGCATAGTTTGACATATATAAAATAATCAGCAATAAAAGGGTACCAAATTATACGTCCCCTACTGATACTGCAAGACGGACCGCGCCTTCAACAGGCCTGTTTGTCAGCGGCAAAAAATTAATTAGCGGGAAATCATTTTTAAGTTTTTTCTTGACGATTTCCGTAAAATATTTCTTGCACCTGAAATTTTTGCCAACAAAAACAAGATCAAAGTCTTTATCTTCAAGCTTCAGTTTCCTGACAACAGTTTTGACATTCAGAATTACTTCCAGAGCTTCTTTCTTCAGTATTTTTATTGCAACCCTGTCTCCTTCTTCTGCTGTATTGCAAAGAATCAAAGAAAGAGAAGCAAAGCGATCTTTTGAGAATGCCGTATCATAGGTCCACATATTGAGTTCATCAATATCTTTTATCTTTAAATATTCAAAAACATTTCTGGTTAATAATGTCTCCGGACCTCTTCCGTCATAAGCCCTCATAACAGCTCTGAGGGTATGAATACCCATTGAAAACCCACTGCCTTCATCTCCAAGTATATGATCCCATCCATTTGCCTTTGCCTGTGCTCCTTCTGCATTTATTCCATAACAGTTAGAACCGGTCCCTGCAATAATTATAACCCTGTTTTCTTTCAGGGAACCGGCTGCCAGACCTATTACCGTATCATTAACGAGAATAGTATTATTGAAATCCATAGTCGCTTTTAAATCATCATTTAATATAAGCGCATTAAACATTTTCTGATCATAAGAAGTATTCAGCCCGGCAAGCCCGATACAGGCACTTTTAAAAAAAGGATTTTCATCATTAAAAGATTTTTTTAGTTTCCCGGCTAGTGAAATAATACCTTTGGTATAATTTGATTTTGCCCTTTTAAAACCAGAGCTTTTGTAATTTGAGGAGCCAAATTGGATTTCAGCAAGAATTCTGCCATCCTTATCTGCTGCTGCAGCTAAGGTTTTCGTACCTCCTCCATCAACTCCAAGTATGTATTCCATTCTTTTCCAATAAGAAATTTTTTAATCTATATACGGAATTATAATAATTGATTCAGTAACAGTAACTGCCTTTATCGCTTATAGAGGTTATCCTGAAATCAAATGCCGGATATTTTACCTTAAGTGTTTCTTCAACATAAATCCTGGCATCTTCAAGCCTGTTTTCAGAAATTATTGCAAAGACTGTGGGACCGGAACCTCCTATCGCAGCCGGAAGACCCATTCTCTCGTTAAGTTCCTGAACAATCATCATCGAATCAGGATATACTTCTTTTCTATATGGCTGATGCAGCTTGTCATTTATAAAATCCGCAGCATCTTTAAAATCCCCTGTAACAAAACTATTTATCAGTAATGCAAAATTTGCTATATTAGCAATAACATCATCCCTGGGGAAAAAATCAGGGATAAGCTTTCTGGCTTCAATGGTATTTACTTTATAATTGGGTATGATTAAAAGTATTTTAAAACTTTTTTTTATTTCTATCTTTTTAAAATCAACTTCATCTTTTCTGTTCCTGTAACAGACAACAAGACCTCCTGAAATACATGGAGCAAGGTTATCCGGATGTGATTCAATCTTAAGACCAATATTTAAAAGTTCTTTTTGAGAAAGACCAAAGCCAAAAATTTTATCAGCAATAAGAAGGCCGGCAACCACAGCAGTCGAACTGCTTCCAAGACCTCTTTCAACAGGTACTCCAATCCGGCAGATTATTTTAAAACTTTTTCCCAGATCCTCAAAATTTTTCCCGGTTTTTATTTCATATGTTTTCTTTATAGTCCTGCATATAAGATTATTATCATCAGTTGTGATCTTATGCTCTTCATTCCCTGCTATAAATACACAATCATGTCCTGCAGGATTTTCATAGACTTCATGATCGTTATAAAGGTCAAGAGCCATTCCTGCACAGTCATAACCCGGTCCGAGGTTTGCAGATGTCGCAAAAGTCCTTACTCTGGTAATAATTCTGTTCTCATTCATAAGCCAAGTATTTCTT
>DNFX01000188.1 GCA_003486795.1 Actinomycetota bacterium | reverse complement strand
AGAATTTTCTGCGTCATTGCCGTGAGATATCGGAGTACCCCAGACTGCCATAATCGCGTCGCCGATATATTTATCAACAACGCCGTGTGTTTCGTTAACGCAGTTTACCATGAGAGTCATATATTCATTCAGGAATTCAACAACTTCAGACGGGGTAAGCTTTTCGGAAATCGCGGTAAAAGACCTTATATCTGAAAAGAATATGGTCGCAGGTTTAATTTCACCGCCAAGCTGGATTTCTCCCTTCATCGCAAGCTCTGCGATTTCCTGGTTTACAAACCTGCCGAACGCGTCTTTCATCCTTTCCTTTTCTTCAAGACCCTTGCCCATCTCCACAAACGCTGTGGTAAGAACACCTATTTCATCTTTTGATTTTGCCTTGAGATTTATTTTAAAATCCCCCCCCTCAATCATTTTTGTCGCGATTACAAGATTTTTAACCGGTGAGGTAAGAGTTTTTGAAAAGAAATATACAATAAGCACTGTTATGGACAGCACCATAACCATAAGGTAAATATTCCGCCTCTGAATATTATATACAGCTTCAAAAGCGACGCTCTCTTCTACCTGTGTAATTATTCCAAGCCGGCCGGTCGTGATTTTACGGTAAGAACCTAAATAAGTCTTGCTGTTTTCATCTGTAAAACGAATCTGTCCTGTACTTACCGGGCTTGCAAGCATGTCTTTTACAACTTTCTGCTCGCTTATATTTTGCGCGTCTATGATATAGCTTTCATCCGGGTGGGCTATTATTTCGCCTTTTTCATTTACAATGTAGGTGAGTGTTATCCCTTTTGTTTCAATCAGCTTCATAAAGCTTTTTCTTACATCAACAAGCATAACCATGGAAAGCAGATCCCGTCCCTGCCTGTACGGTATCGCGAGTGTCATGACAGGCACGCCAAGATAGGGAGATACATTTATTACAGCGGTAATACCGTCTTTTGCCTGATTTATTTCATCTGTGTTTTCCGTGATTATGTTATTGATAAAGTTTTCATCAATGTTGTAATCAAGAAGTATATCCTTGTTATAAAAATTGACACCTATTTCATGAAGCCCTACAAAAATAACTCCCGGTTCATTTCTGAAAAAGTAACGGACAAAATCTTCTTTATCCTCGCCCGCCTGATTTGCGCCAAGCATTAAAAGCGATGCGGCATTTCCGAAAGACTTTATATCCTCCTCGATTTTCATTGAAACTATTTCTGAAACCTTAAGGTTGTTTTCTTCAACCCTGATACGGCTGTCCTGTAAGAAAAACCAGGTGGCAAGAAAAATCATTCCGGATAATGCCATTATTATGACCATGGAAATAATGGAAATCATTTTGAAGCCTATGGAAAACCGTATCTGTCCGGTTTTTAAAGCTTTCTTATACTGCTCGGATGTAAATTTTGTCTCTTTATCATCTTCTTCTTCTGCATGCTGCAGTGCTGCTTTTTTCTCTTTTGCCGCATACTCGTGTTCAAGAGATGCTGAAGTAATTGATTTGATAATATTCTGCTCTGAATCTTCAATGTAATCTTCAGGCTTGTGAAGTANNTCTTATACTGCTCTGAAGTGAATTTTGTCTCTTTCTCTTCTTCGGCGCGCTGTAATGCTGCTTTTTTCTCCTTTGCCGTGTTATCACGTTCAGGAGACGCGGAAGCAGCAGCTTTGATATTATTCTTATCTGTTTCTTCAATATAATCTTCAGGTTTATGAAGTATTCTGACAAGCTTTCCCTTTAAATTGCCTGTCTTAAGGAATTTTTCAGGATCCTGCGGTGTTTTAAGAAGAATATAATAAGGCAGAATTTCATTGTTTGCTGAGGCGGATTTATAGGGAATCTGCAGCGGGCCGTGAATTATTGAATAATTATTCAAATCAATATTTTTTAGAATTTCACTAAAATCTTCAATGCTTTTATATTCAGAGACATCTGTATAAATAAGGGAAATATAATATCTGCCCCTGTTCTCTTTAACTATATTGGCCGGCAGATTTATGGCATAGGCAAAATCCGCATCTTTTTTGAAGGAAAGTTTTCTTATTTTATTGATTTTATTTATATTTATCTGTCTTTTTCTGTAAGCCTTTAATATATCCTCAGTATCCGGCGGAGTATTGAAAAAAGAATTAACAAGAACTGTCGAGGAATCAATATAAACACCATTTTCATCAGGCATTTCCATTGTTTTTGAAAGCGAGTAAAGTGCTCTTAAGACCTGTTTTACGAATTTAAGGGATTCTCCTGTTATTTTTCTGTCGGAAGTTTTTAACTCTCTCACATAGTGTGCACATGGATTAACAATTACTGATATTTCCGGAAGAGACAGTACTGCAGCTTTATAGCTTACATGCAGCAGAAGATTTTCAATTTCATTAAGTCTGCTGATATCAAAAACCTTTGTGCCTGAGAGAATATCAAGAATTTTTTTAATTACCTGTTTTATTTCAGTTCTGAAACTGCTGATCTGATCTTTTAGTACTGTTTGCATTTATTATACTTCCCCGCATATATTTTCGGCCGTTATCCTTTATTACTTCATTGTAATTCTCATTTCCAATGCACAGAAATTTATGTAAGACAAATTTAACATTTATAGTATAATACCTGATATTCAAGGAGTCT
>DNFX01000119.1:14369-16324 GCA_003486795.1 Actinomycetota bacterium | reverse complement strand
ACCACCGAGCTTATCTTTAAAGATTGTCGAATTCCGCAAGACAGATTGATTGGTCGCAAGGGGACCGGATTTATAACCGTCATGAAGACCCTGGACTCTTCAAGACCTGGGATTGCCGCGCTGGGTTTGGGCTTGGCGCAGGGAGCCCTTGACGAGGCTGCCAGTTATGCCAAGCAGCGTGTCCAGTTCGGAAAGCCGATCATGGCCTTTCAGGCAGTGCAGCATATGCTGGCAGATATGGCAACAAGTGTGGAAGCAGCAAGACAGCTGGTTTATTATGCTGCAAAAGTGGTGGACAGTGAATCAAAGGAATCATCAAGATTATCATCAATGGCTAAATTGTTTGCTTCAGATACTGCAATGAAAGTTACTACAGACGCAGTACAGATACTTGGAGGTTATGGGTATATGAGAGATTATCCTGTTGAAAAAATGATGCGGGACGCAAAAATAACTCAGATATATGAAGGAACCAATCAGATACAGAGAAATGTTATAGCTCTTGATCTTATTAAAAATGGCTTTTAAAAAATTATATTCATATTTAACAACTTGGATACAGGAAAAGATTAAATAAAATGAAATTTAGAATAATGATATGTATAAAACAGGTACCTTCCTCTACAGAAATAAAAATAGATCCGGCTACAAACACACTGATGAGGGAAGGGGCTGAAAATATTATCAATCCCTTTGATATTTATGCCATAGAAGAAGGCGTCAGGATCAAAGAAAGACTGGCAGACACTCCTGATATGGAAATTGAAACGGTTGTTGTAACTATGGGACCACCACAGTCTGAAAAAATATTAAGAGAAGCAATTTCTCTTGGAGCTGACAGAGCAGTTCTTCTTTCAGACAGAGCTTTCGCGGGTTCGGATACTCTTGCAACATCAAGAGTATTATCGGCAGCAGCAAAAAAAATAGGGGATATAAAAATAATTATCTGTGGAAAACAAACCATGGACGGCGATACCGGGCAGGTGGGTCCGGAAGTAGCACAGCTACTGAGTATTCCTTTTGTTGGTTATATAAGCGAAATCCGGTCAGTTGCAAAAGATAAGATATTACTTAAACAGCTTAAGGAAAAAAGATATGACATTATCGAGACGCAACTGCCTGTGGTTATCTCTGTTCTGAAAGAAATTAACAAACCCAGGATACCGGGTTTGAAAAATATGATGAAGGCAAAATCTGCTTCGATAGAGACATGGGGCGTAGATGATCTGAAAGTAAACCCATCCCAGGTTGGCCTGGATGGTTCTGCAACAAGAGTTGTCAAGATCTTTAAGCATGAAATAAAGAATGATGCAAGGATTGTCGAAAATGATTTAAAGACCCAGATAGATGAGATTTATAAGGAAATTTTCAGTTCTGGAAAAAAATAAGACAGATCTATATATTCTTGAAAGGATTTTTTAAAAGATGGAAATTAAAGTTAAGGAAAACTGCACGGGATGCGGTTTATGCCTGAAAGTATGTCTTTATGATGCGATTGAAATTATAAACAGAAAAGCAGTTATAAATGATAATTGCATTCTTTGCGGAGCCTGTGTGGATGTATGCAGATTCAAATCAATTGAAATAACGGGACAGGAGAAAAAGAAAACAGATTTCAGTGATTATAAAGGCATAGGTGTTTTTATTGAAATTACTGACGGAAAAATAAACGATGCCAGTCTGGAGTTAATGACCAAAGCAGTTGAACTTTCAAAAGAACTTGAAAGCCAGGTACTTGCTTTTATTGCAGCAGCTGATGTTGATAGTTATTTTCAGGAACTTTATGATTACGGTGCAGACAGAATCATTTATGCCAGATTCGGTAATGAAAAAGAAATCTATGAAGATGTTCTCAAAGAATTACTTGTCGAAATGATAAAGGAGATAAAACCGGAAATATTTATAGCAGGGGCAACTGCGCTTGGAAGAAGTCTTATGCCTGCTGTAGCCTGTTC
>DNFX01000119.1:13277-14261 GCA_003486795.1 Actinomycetota bacterium | reverse complement strand
TATTGTGCAAAAATCCGGAATTAAAAACATTAAAGACTCCGGAAAAGAATTTATGGCTGATTTTTCTGAAATTCTTAAGAATTTGAACACAAAATTCAGCATTAAAGATAGTATTGAAGATCTTCAGGAAAAAATAAACCTTAATGATTTCGATGTTATTGTTTCAGGAGGAAGGGGTGTAGGCGGACCGGAGAACTTTGCTGTCTTAAAGGAACTTGCCGATACTCTCGGGGGAGCTGTTGGAGCTTCAAGGGCAGCAGTTGACAGTGAATGGATATCTTATCCACATCAGATAGGTCAGACCGGAAAGACAGTAAATCCCAAGCTGTATATAGCATGCGGTATATCCGGAGCAATACAGCATCTTGCAGGAATGCAGACATCTGACAGAATTATAGCAATAAATAAAGATCCGGGTGCACCCATATTTAAAGTTGCTGATCTCGGGATAGTAGGTGATATTTTTGAAGTAGTACCGGCACTTGTAAAAAAATTAAAAGATGAAAAGATGGCTGGAAAGAAGGAGAATTGAAAGTTTTAAATAAGGAAGACATAAAAGAAATAATCCCGCACAGGGAACCATTTCTGTTTATTGACCAGATAAATGAAGTGATTCCGGGACAATACGTTAGTGCAACAAAAAAAGTAAATGGGGATGAATATTATTTTAAAGGCCACTTTCCCGGAAATCCAGTGATGCCAGGAGTCGTACTTATTGAAACGATGGCTCAGGCTGGTGCTGTTTCACTTCTTTTAATGGAAGAATATAAAGGAAAACTTGTTTTGTTTGCGGGGATAGAAAAAGCGCGGTTTAAAAGAATAGTAAAACCTGGTGATATTCTTGAAATAAAACTAAATATAACAAGTATGAGAAGAAATGTGGGCAAAGCTGAAGCAATGGCAGCAGTTGAAGGTGAAATGGCCTGCAGCGCAGAACTTTTATTTTTTATTACCTGATTACTGAAAGGGATTTATTAATTAATG
>DNFX01000119.1:2946-13155 GCA_003486795.1 Actinomycetota bacterium | reverse complement strand
ACTTTTTTCAGTCAGATAAGCATTTTTACCCTCAGTGCTGCAATAAAAGAATATGTTTTTAATGATATGGGAAAATTCAGAAAAAATATATTATGCAGTATGGGGCATAGTCTGGGTGATTACAGTGCTCTTGAAGCATCAGGTTATTTTACTTTTGACGACGGTATTGAGATTGTAGCAGAAAGGGCTGAGATGATGGAGGAAATGAACAGCAAGGCGGAAGGTATGATGGCGGCTGTACTCGGTCTTACAAAAGAAGAAGCTGAGCTCTTAATGGCAGAATCTGGGGAGAATGTATATCTGGCAAATTATAATGATTATAAGCAGATAGTTATAACAGGTCTAAAAGAAAATATTGAGAAATTTATTATTTTTTTAAAAAACAAAAGCAGCGCGAAAGTAATTCCTCTAAGAGTAAAAACTGCATCCCACTGTCCGTTAATGCAGCCTATATCGGATAAGCTCTATGATTTTCTATCCAGATTTTCCGGCGGCAGACTGGAAACAGATTTTTTTTCTACTTCAGAAAAAGAATTCTGCAAAGAAGAAAAGATCCCCGAGGTGCTTGCAGGACAACTTGTAAAAACTATTAACTGGTTTGAAAGTATTGAATATCTGCTGGCACTTGATGCTGAAATATTTATTGAATTAGGCCCGGGAAAAGTGCTTTCAAATCTGGTCAGAAGAATATCCCAGAAAAACAATAAAGTTGTAAAAATATTTGATACGGACAATCTGGAAAGTATAAATAATTTAAAAAATTTTTTAAGCGAAAGGTTTTAGATGAAACTTGAAAATAAAGTAAGTATAGTAACAGGAGGATCATGCGGGATAGGAAAAGAGATAAGCAGGTTATTTCTATCTGAAGGATCAGATGTTGCAATTCTGGATATCAATAAGGATGAAGGTTTAAAAACCATAAATGAATTTAAGGAAGAATATCCTGGCAGAAACATATTGTTCACTGATACAGATATTTCTGACAATGACTCTGTTGAAAGAAGCATAAATGATATTTTTGAGAGATTCGGCAGAATAGACATACTTGTAAATAATGCAGGCATAACAAAGGATAATCTTCTTTTAAGAATGTCGCTGGAAGAATTCAGGAAAGTAATAGATATTAATCTGACAGGTACTTTTATCTGCTGCAAGGCAGTTTCAAGATATATGGTAAGACAGAAATATGGAAGAATCATAAATATCTCATCCGTTATCGGAATAAGAGGGAATGCAGGACAGTGCAATTATGCTGCATCAAAAGCAGGCGTGATTGGTCTTACCAAATCTCTTGCTAAGGAACTGGCAAGCAGGAATATAAATGTAAATGCTATTGCTCCCGGATTTATAAAAACTGATATGACGGAAAAATTGGATGACAAATATAAAGAAAAAATAATCGAGATGATTCCTTCAGGAAAGCTGGGTAATGCAAAGGATGTTGCCAGTGCAGCGCTTTATCTTGCTTGTGAAGATTCAGATTATGTAACTGGCAGTGTTATTAAGATAGATGGAGGTATGGCGATATGAGTATTGATAATAATTGTAAGGCAAGAAGAGTAGTTGTTACAGGAATGGGAACAGTAAATCCTATTGGCAAGTCATTAAATGAATTCTGGGAGAATCTTTTAACAGGAAAATCAGGAATTTCCAGAATAGACAGTTTTGATATAGAAAAAATAGATTCAAAAATTGCAGGGCAGGTAAAAAATTTTACTCCCCAGGATTTGATAAATGTCAAAGATTTAAAAAGAATGGACAGATTTACCCAGTTTGCAGTAGTTGCAACAATACAAGCATTGCAGGACAGCGGGCTTGTCATAAATGAGAATAATAATAAATATACAGGTGTTTTTATCGGAAGTGGTGTGGGAGGCCTTTCAACAATTGAGGAACAGCATCAGAAACTTCTTGAAAAAGGAGCTGACAGAGTCAGTCCTTTCCTTATACCTATGATGATTAGTAATATGGCAGCTGCACAGGTATCTATTTTCAGTGGTGCAAAAGGGCCTGTAAATACAACTACAACAGCATGTGCTGCAGGTTCAAATGCAATAGGCGATGCTTTTGAGCTGATCAAAAGAGGAGCTGCTGATATAATGATAGCTGGAGGCAGTGAGGCTGCAATTACTCCTCTGGGTATGGCTGGTTTTTCTTCAATGCATGCTCTGTCAACCAGAAACGATGATCCTGAAACAGCATCACGACCTTTTGAAAGAGACAGAGACGGATTTGTTATGGGAGAAGGCGCAGGTATTCTCATTCTTGAGGAGCTCGGAAATGCATTAAAAAGAAATGCAAAAATATATGCAGAACTTTCAGGGTACGGACTTTCCGGAGAAGCCTATCATATAACTGCTCTTGAAGAATCCGGAATAAATGTAGCCAGATCAATGGAGAATTGCCTGACAGAAGCAGGATTTTTAAAGGAACAGGTAAGCTATATAAATGCTCACGGAACTTCTACACCTTTAAATGATATCGCTGAGACTAATGCAATAAAACTTTGTTTCGGGAAGCATGCATATGAGATTAATATAAGTTCTACAAAATCAATGCACGGACATTGTCTGGGTGCTGCTGGAGCAATAGAATCCATAGCTACTGTTCTTGCTATTTTTAATGGTATTATTCCGCCTACAATTAATTATCTAAACAGAGATGAAAATTGTGATCTGAATTATACACCTAATAAAGCGGTTGAGAAAAAAATTGATGTTGCTCTTAAAAATTCAATGGGTTTTGGCGGCCATAACGTAACACTTGCATTCAGCAGATTTAACAAATAACTAATGTTTTTAAGATAGTAGTTTAATATGACAGATATTTTTAAATGTGAAAAATGCGGTAATGAGTCAAAAAGAATAGATTTTGTTTCAAATAATAATGTCTGCCCTGTCTGTAACCGGCACTACTATATTGACTCATGGCAGCGTATCAGGCTGATTGCAGATGAAGGTTCCTTCAGTGAGCTTGGTACTGATATTAATTCTTATGATTTTCTAGGATTTTCTGATACAAAATCATATAGTCTGAGAATACAGGAAGCAAAAGAAAAATCAAATATATCGGAAGCTATAATCGTTGGTAAAGCCAGAATAAATGGCATTAATTCGGCAATAGGCATAATGGATTTCGGGTTTATGGGTGGAAGCATGGGAAGTGTTGTAGGGGAAAGGATAAAAATTCTTGCTGATTCTGCAATAAAAGACAGACTTCCACTAATAATATTCTGCTCTTCAGGAGGCGCAAGAATGCAGGAAGGAATTATTTCACTTATGCAAATGGCTAAAACTGTATCCTGTATAAGAAGGTTGAAAGAATCTGGCCTTCCATATATAAGTGTAATTAATAATCCGACAACAGGCGGCGTAAGTGCTAGTTTTGCTACCATAGCTGATATTATAATATCCGAGCCTGAGGCGCTTTTCTGTTTTGCCGGACCCAGGGTGGTAAGGCAGACTATTAAAAAAGAACTTCCTTCAGATTTCGGACTAGCGGAAAGGAATGTCAGAAACGGACAGGTAGATATGATTGTAAACCGCAACGAAATAAAGGATGTAATTTTCAGGTTAATAAAAATATTTTTAAAAGTCTGAATATGGAAAATAATAACAAAGTAAAAATTTTAACTGCAAATCTTGAAAAAGTAAGTGTTTTCAAGAAATTAAACTTGATGTCAAAGCTTAATTTCAGAAATGTGAAAATGAAACTTGCAAGTTCGATTAAAAATATAAGGAAAGAAAACAAGACGGCAAACATGGCTTGGAAGATAGTAGAGCTTTCCAGAAAAGAAGAAAGGCCCAAGACAAAAGATTATATTGAATTAATGCTGGATGATTTCATTCCTTTATCGGGGGACAGACTTTTTGGAGAAGATAAATCAATTCTTGCCGGTTTTGGTAAAATTCAGGACAAGAGTGTTGCAGTAATCGGCCATAATAAAGGTAAAAATTTAAAAGAGAGAGTGGAATATAACTTCGGAATGCCTAATCCGCAAGGATATAGAAAGGCTATGCGGATAATGTCTGTTGCGGAAAGATTAAATATACCTCTTATTACGATAATAGATACTCCGGGAGCAAATCCGGCTATAGAAGCTGAAGACCTGGGGCAGGCATCTGCAATAGCCAATAGCATCGAATATATGTTTAAATTAAAAATACCGGTAATTGTAATATTTATTGGTGAAGGCGGAAGCGGGGGAGCTCTTGCGCTTGCAATCGGAAATTATATAATTATGCTCGAAAATTCCACTTATTCAGTTATTTCTCCGGAAGGCTGTGCTGCAATATTATGGAAAGACCAGAATGCAACAAAAAAAGCCGCAGCGACACTTAGGCTGACTGCAAAAGATCTTGCAGAGCTTAAAGTCGTCGACAAGATTATAAGAGAACCTTTTGGCGGAGCACAGAATTCTCCTGAAAGAGCAGCAAAAATATTGAAAAAACATATTTTAAATAAGATTGAAGAGCTTTCTCAGATAAGTGGCGAGGAACTGGTAAAATTGCGATATAAAAAGTTTGAAAGTTTTGGTTTTTATGAATATGTTGAATAGTATGTAAGCTAACCTCCTATGATCAAAAGCAGTTTTTCAGATGGCGTAATATAACTACCGCTTTCTGGATACTGAGATAGTACAATATTTTTCTGGATACTGTGCATAACTGTTGTATATCCTGTCTCATAACTGATACCCATGCTTTCAAGAATGGAAACGGCATTTTCAAGATTAAGTTTCGTAATATCCGGAATTTCAATCATTTCTTCACTCGTAGAAATAAAAACTTTTATAAAGCTGCCATAAGGTAGCTCTGTTCCAGGAACAGGAAAAGTATTTATTACTGTGCCCGGGGCAAAGGCAGTTGAAGGAATTTTTTCTGCTGTTAATTCAAAGCCAAGGGATTTCAGTGAAGATGAAGCAAACATAAAATCATATCCTATCAGGTCCGGTAGGATAATCATTTCCTTTCCTGAGCTGACATAAAGTAAGATTTTTTCTTCAAAACTGACTGTTTCAAAACGACCGGGTTCCTGCTTTATGATTATATCTTTCTGAAAAAAATCAGAATATTCCCACTTTAGTTCCTGATTATAAAAACCAAGATCAGATAATATTTTACGGCCTTCTTCAATATTAATTCCGGTAAGATTGGGTAATATATCTGAAAGTACTTCTTCCTGTCCTTTGCTGATTATAACTTTTATTTCACTATCTTTATCAACATTTGCACCCTCTTCAGGATTTTGATTAATTATGTATCCCTCAGGTATATTATTGCTGAAATTTTCACCCTCCACAGCTATTCTCAGATTTATCGATTGCAGCATTTTTTCAGCATTCAGGTAATCCATATTTATGATATGTGGGACCTTAACAAATTCAGTCTGATTCTTCAAAGAACTATAACTCATCAGAGACCATATAGATATCGCCAGAAAAACCGCTAAAACAGGAAATAATATATACCATGTCAGTACAAGAGTTTTTCTGCTTTTTCTTTCTTCTGAGCCTTTTGGAAAATTCTCTTCTTTATCATCACTAGTAAATTCCTCTTTATCTTCACTAATTTTTGAAGGAAAATCGAAATGCCCGATTTTCCTGGTAACTCTTTTTTTTCCTGAAAATGTGTTTTCTCTTATTTCTTCATCAGCAAGAGGTTTGCCTTTAAGAAAATTTATTAAATCAGATTTTAGATCAGTAGCACTTTCATATCTTTTCATCGGGTCTTTCTGAAGACATTTCAAAACGATTTTTTCAATCCTGTCCGGAATTTCAGGAACAAGTATTGACGGTTTGACAGGTTTTTCATTTATATGCTTAAGGCTTATATCTATCGAATTTTCTCCCCTGAAAGGAACATCTGCAGTAAGCATTTCATAAATTACTATCCCCAGAGAATAAAGATCAGTTGAATAACTGAGGACCTTTCCCTGTGCTTGTTCTGGGGATATATAATAAGATGTACCCAGGATATTTAAGGTTTTTGTATTATCTTCAAGAAGAGATTTTGCAATACCGAAATCAGTTATTTTAATTGTTCCGTCTGAAGTAACAATTATATTCTGCGGTTTAATATCTCTGTGAATCAGGTTATTTTTATGTGCAATTTCAAGCGCATTGCATATCTGTACAGAATATCTGGCAGCAGTTGCAGGATTGATTATTCCCTGTTTTTCAATAATCTCAGAAAGACTCAGACCTTCAACATACTCCATACATATAAAGTATGAATTTTCAAACTGTCCCCAGTCAAATACTGCTACTATATTCGGATCATTGAGTCTGGCAAGTATCTGTGCTTCTTTTTTAAATCTTGCCACAAAATTTCTATTGCTGGCATAAAGAGGAGATAAAATCTTGACAGCCACTTTTCTGTGAAGTTTTATATCGCTTGCAAGATATACGTCGGCAGAACCGCCGCTTCCTATTTTTTCAATTATTTCATATCTTTCTGCAAGAATTGTCCCTATCATACTGCATATTTCTTTTAATTTTTTATTACAATCACAGTAATATTATCATTGCCGCCGTTTTTACTTGCTTTTTTTACAAGATTTTCAGCAATCAGCCTGGCAGTCTTGTTTTTTGATTTTTCAATAATCTGCCTGATTGAAGTATCGTAAACCATGGAACTAAGGCCATCTGAACAAATACAGACGATATCATCCTTTTGAAGATCAAATTTGAAACACTCGAGAGTTGATATATCATTTTCACCTATTATTCCTGTAAGATAATTTCTCTGGGGATGCGTAAATAATTCTTTATAGGTGATAGCTCCTTTTTTATAAAGTGCAAATACAAATGTATGATCTTCAGTCAGAAGATTAAGCTCAGAATCTCTGAAAAGATAAAGTCTGCTGTCACCGACATGAACAACATAACATTTTTCATTTTTTATAAACAGACACGTGAAAGTTGTTCCCATACCATTGTATTCCTCATTTTCCAGGCCCATTCTGTATATCTGACTGTTTGAGTACTCAATGCTTTCAATAAGCATCTTCTGGATTTTGTCAGCAGAGTTGTTTTTGGAAATAATTTTTGAAATATTATTTGTTTTTTCTGTCTGAATTTTTCTGTCGCTTTGCACGGAATGACTGGCTAAAAGACCGGTAAAATGTTCAATAAAGTAATCTATTGCATACCTGCTGGCAATTTCACCTGCATTATGGCCGCCCATACCATCAGCAACTATGAATAAATTATTTTCAGCATAGTAACAGTCTTCATTGGATGATCTTAATTTGCCTATATCACTTATTGCATAATATTCCATATGAAACATTATAGTTAAATAAAGAGAGTATGAAAAATAATTTACCTTTAATTGTCAAATAATTACAGATATATAGTTATATTTAAAATAATAATCTGATTTCCCAGAGTCATAATTGGCCTTTATGAATAATCATCCGGAGATTAAAAATTAATATTAGACAATCTGAAAAATATTAATAAAAAGGTCTGGACTTAAAAGGCAATAACCCAGAAAAAAATACACGAAATTATTATTTGTAGCGTAACTGGCTATAACAGAAACTATGCTTCAAGAGTGCTGAGACTGTACTATGGTAAACAGATAGGCAGTATTGGCAAAGATAAAAGGAAAATACGCTATGTTATTTCAAAAGATAAGAAAAAGAAAAGGGACAGAAAAAGAATCTATAGTATGATGTAAAAGATGTTTTAAAAAAGATCTGGATAGTACTTGATAAGTCATGCGGCAAGCGCCTTGCCCCATTTATTCCTGAGATAATTCTAAAACCTGAAGCCTTTGGCGAAATAGAAATGGATAGTTTAATAAAATAGAAACTGTATAGGATATCTGAATCAACAATTGACAGGCTTTTAAAGTCAATTAAGGAAAAGCTAAGAATTGGCAAGGGACGCTCCTTTACAAAGCCTGGAATTCTTCTTAAGCACCAGATACCTATAAAGACTTTTTTATACTGGAATGATAGTGCCCCTGGTTATCTTGAAGCAGACCTTGTTGGCCATGATGGAGGAATGCAAGCAAAGATTTCTGTTTTAGCATTAATTTTACAGATGTTACAACATGCCGGGACGAGCCTGCTGTAATAAAGAATAAAAATGCATTAAAGCAGAAAGTCTTAAGAGATGATATTTCATAACCCATGTCTTTATTTTATTGAACTTATTAATATAGTATTATTATATTAGTATGTGTACATTTTCACTTGAGGTATCGTATATGCTTTCGTGTACATTTTTAGATGAGGCATCGGGTCTATTTAAAAGAAAAAAAATAGAATAAATTTAGAAGAGATTATTGTATAGAAAATGAAAAAAATTAATTTTATAGATTTAGCTGTTTATTTAATAATCATCTTTCTCATTTTGTCCTTTTTAATATTGGCAGGATGCAGTAATGAAAAGAAAACCTTTGAGCAGTGGGAAAAAATTGAAGCTGAAAGAATAGCTGCAATAGAAGAAGATGTCCAGTACAAAGGTAAGGTACTTGAGATTATCTCGGATACAGAAGAAGAAATTGAAGGTGGTTTTATCACAAGGACCCAGATTCTAAAAGTCAAAATTACAAATGGTCCCTTTAAGGGTGAAATTATAGAAGTAAAAAATTCTTCTGATGCAAGAAGCGCATACGTTATAACAATTAAAGAAGGCCAAGGTATTTTTTTAAAGCCTGAGTTTGATGAAAACGGAAATATATCAGGCGCATATGCGACAGAACTTGTAAGGGATAATTATCTTATAATAATAACTGTTTTGTTTATTATTGTACTGGTTCTTGTGGGGCGCTTTAAAGGAGTTAAAGCCGCTTTGGCACTTGCATTAACTATTACAGCAGTTTTTTTTATACTTATTCCACTTATTTTAAAGGGAATTAATCCAGTTTTGATATCGGTTCTAATTGGAGTTGCAGTAACAATTGTAACTCTACTGATTATTGGTGGAATAAACAAAAAATCTTTTGCATCTATTATTGGAACTTCTCTGGGCATACTTATTGCAGGAACGCTTGCATTTGTTTTTGGGAGTCTTGCAAGCCTTACAGGATTTTCAAGTGAAGAAGCAATAATGTTAATGTATATACCTCAGGGTACTGATTTTAACTTTAAGGGGCTTTTATTTGCAGGTATAATAATGGCCTCACTTGGTGCGGTTATGGATATAGGTATGTCTGTCTCTTCCTCTATGCTTGAAGTGGCAAAGGCAGACCCAACAATAAAGAAAAAAGATCTTATTTCTGCGGGAATGAATATCGGCAGAGACATGATAGGCACAATGTCTAATACTTTAATCCTTGTATATGTGGGAAGTTCACTGCCGCTGATACTTCTATTTATGGCCTATAATATACCATTTATAGATATTATAAATAAGGATATGATTGCCACTGAAATAATACAGGCAATTTCTGGAAGTATCGGGCTTATACTTACAATACCCATTACTGTTTTTATCTCAGCAGCTTTCTATAGCACAAGCTATATCCGTTCAGTAAGACATATTAGGAAATAAATATTATGGTAAAAAATAAAATACGTAAAATTGATAATAAAGGGTTCTTATTAATAATACCAGCATTGCTATTGTTAATATTTCTTATCTTATTTACAGGATGTACAGGTTCACCGAAATACACTTATGAAGAGTATAAAAAATTAAAGGCACTTGGCGAAAAAAAAAGTATCGAAACCATAGTTGATGATAAAAATAATAATAAAAGCTTGTCTGATTCAGATGTTTTTTATAAAGATTTGGACTCATATAATAATTTTATATCAGACTTCAAGGCTATTTATAATAATTATTCTGATTTACTGACTCAACTGTTTGATAACTTTGACAATGAACAGGGTGACCTTGATAAAAAAAATCAATATGCAGAATCTATAATCATTAATCTGCAAAAATGGCTTGAAGAAGTAAAAGAAATCAACACTCCGGAACTTATGATTGCGTATCGTGATTATTTTCAGAAATATCTTGAAAATGAAATTCTATTCTATAAGAGCTTTATAAATGGTGATATTGAACTTCTGGAAAAATATCAGATTGAAGCTACAAATATGTATACAAGCACTGAAGAAGAACTTCAGAGAATTGAAGAGAGTTTTAATTCAAAAGCATTGCAATTAGGTATCGAACAGCCTTTTAATTAATAAATATCTAATATTTTTTTGAGTTTAGGCTGCATTGCTGCTTTCAGAAAAGTCTAA
>DNFX01000119.1:0-2889 GCA_003486795.1 Actinomycetota bacterium | reverse complement strand
ATAAATGGAAAAGACAATTGAAATTTTAATAATCTGCATAGCATTTATAATAGCAATAGGTCTACTTACTTTGCATATTGTTAAAAGTATAAAAAACAAATCAGCCTGTTATAGCTGCTCTTTTTATAAAAGCTGTAAAAGCACCGGCATAAAGGTCAACTACAATAATAATATAAATTGTAAAAGTTCAAAGCAGAAAGGAGCATTAATTGAATGATTTAAGCTCGGCTCTGGAAGATTATCTGGAAGTAATGTTAGAAATACATGATAGCCAAAAGACAATAAAAGTTTCTGATATTGCAAAAAAATTAAAGATATCAAAAGCAAGTGTAACCCAGGCAATAACAAAACTTAAAAAGCTTGGGCTGGTAAACCAGGAAAGCTATAACCCTGTTATTTTAACATATACAGGAATGGAAACTGCCAAAAGAGTAAGGGATAAGCACAGACTCATTAAAAAATTTCTTACTGAAGTTTTAGGTGTTGATAATAAAATTGCAGAAAGAGATGCATGTTTAATGGAGCATGTTTTAAGCGTAACAACAATTAACAAAATATCAGAGTTTATCGAAAAGACTGAAAAGTTAAATGATAATAATTATCTTGAAGAGATAAGCGCAAATAAAAAAGAGAGAGAAATTATGGAAACAATAAAAATTAAAACACTTGGTGAGCTTGGCAAAGGAAGCAAAGCAAAAATAATAAAGATAGGCGCAAAAAGTACAATTAAAAAGAGATTTCTTGAAATGGGTATAACCAACGATAGCGAGGTGGATATTATTGGTGTTGCGCCGCTTGGAGATCCTATCGAAGTGCAGGTTAAAGGCTATAAATTAACTCTTAGAAAATCAGAAGCATCAGATATATTTGTAGAAGAATTAAGCAAATAAGTATTTAAAATATATTTTTTTAATTATAAAGTTAGTCTAAACTAACTTATTGGGGGTAATAATTGGATAAAACAAAAATAAAAGAAGAATTCTGCATCGCACTTGTAGGAAATCCTAACTCGGGAAAAACCGTAATTTTTAATAACCTTACCGGCTCAAGGCAACATGTCGGAAACTGGCCAGGAGTGACTGTTGAAAAAAAAGAAGGAAACCTTATTTATGGTAAAAAATCAATAAAAGTAATTGATCTACCTGGAATATATGGGCTTAACGCACAATCTGAGGATGAAGTGGTTGCAAGAGATTATCTTTTATTCGATAAGCCTGATATTGTTATTAATATTATTGATTCAAGCAATCTTGAACGAAATCTTTATTTGACGACACAACTGCTGGAAATGGGCCTAAACGTAATACTCGTCCTTAATATGATTGATGAATGCAATGCAAAAAATATCAAGGTTGACATAGATAAGCTTGGCTATATTTTAAAAGTTCCTGTTGTTGCAACAATTGCTACCAGAAAAGTGGGCATGAAGGAACTTTTGCAGAAAGTAATTGAAAATATAACAGATACTTCCGGAGGCAATCTTAAGATTAAATACGGTACGGAAATAGACAGGGGTCTTGACCGTCTTGAAAATATGGTTGGCAGTTATCTATCTGATACCAACTCTTATCCTAAAAGATGGATTGCTCTTAAGTTAATGGAAGATGAGCCAGATCTTATTAAACGATTGGTAAAAAGCCTTCCTGAGATAATTGCTGGTAAGACAAAAGAAATTACTGCAAGTATCGAAAACATCCGTGGGGAGGATATCTGTTCACTTGTAGCACAAGGCCGCTATGATTTTATCAAAAAAATAATAAAAGATACAGTATCCTATGATGAGAAATCAAAAACAATTTTATCAATTACTGATAAAATTGACAAGATTGTAACAAACAGATTTCTGGGAATTCCTATTTTTTTACTTGTAATGTTTGGCGTATTTGCACTGACATTTAAGCTTGGGGATCCTATTGTCGGATGGATTGAAACATTTTTTGGATGGTTAAGCGAAGTCTTATCTGCAGGCCTTATAAGCGTTGGTGCTCCAGTACTTTTAATTTCTTTAATTATTGATGGTATTATTGGAGGCCTGGGCTCTGTTGTTGTATTTCTCCCCAACATTCTACTGCTTTTTCTTGCTATATCACTATTAGAAGACAGCGGATATATGGCAAGAGCATCATATGTAATTGACAGGTTTATGCAGCTTCTTGGTCTTCATGGAAAAGCGTTTATACCTCTTCTTATTGGGTTTGGTTGTAATGTTCCCGGGGTGATGGCAACAAGAACTTTAGAAAATAAAAAAGACAGGCTTACAACGATTCTTATAAATCCTCTAATGTCATGCTCTGCAAGACTACCTGTATATATTTTATTTACCAATGCGTTCTTTAAGAAAAACCAGGCTCTTGTTGTTTTTTCACTTTATGTATTGGGAATAATACTTGCAATAATTGTAGCGTTTATACTTAAGCGTTTTGTCTTTAAAGGTGAAAAATCCTTTTTTATAATGGAACTTCCTCCATACAGAATACCTACTGTAAAAAGCACACTGCTTCATATGTGGGAAAGAAGCAGCTCTTTTATTAAAAAGGCCGGAACAATTATAATTATAGCAGTTATCTTAATATGGGCCCTGTCAAATCTGCCCATTGGAGTAGAATATGGCAGCCAGGACAGCTTAATAGGCAGGTTTGGAACATTTATAGCCCCTGTTTTTGTACCTGCAGGTTTTGGTAGCTGGGAAGCTTCAGTTGCACTGGTATTTGGAATTATTGCAAAAGAAGTGGTTGTCGGTACCCTTGGTGTTATCTATGGCGTTGATGAGGCAGGACTCACCGCTACAATATCACAGCACTGGACGCCGATTTCTGCTTACTCATTTATGATTATGACATTAATTTATATACCCTGTATTGCAGTAATAGGAGCAATAAAAAGAGAGAC
>DNFX01000092.1:3177-3379 GCA_003486795.1 Actinomycetota bacterium | reverse complement strand
AGAGCCGTAAATGGTTTTATATCTGAGATATGCCTCAATGTCGCTGGCGGCAAGCCTGGAACGTACCAGTAAAAAATAAGAAAAAGGATAGCCGATAAAAATAAATGATGCTATTGCCGGTATAAGTTTTAATAACTGCAGAATTCCCATAAATCTTGAAAATTTAGATTTTTTGCTTTATTATTAGATATTAATATTAATT
>DNFX01000092.1:0-3040 GCA_003486795.1 Actinomycetota bacterium | reverse complement strand
TTAATAATAATTCAGCCGGAGAATAAATCTTGGAAAAAGAAAGGACAAACGTACTTCTTGATAAAGATATGATGGTTCTTCTTAAAAATCTTTCAAGAGCAGAAGGCAAATCCATAACATTTATTGTGCGTGAAGCTATCAATGAATATCTGTCAAAAAAGATGCCGAAAAAAGATTTCGGGATAATAGGTATCGGCAGAAGCAGTTTCAGGGATATTTCCAGTGATTTGAAAAAGTATGAGAAAAATAAAAACGGAGGTTAGTATTGCTTGCAGTTACCGACACCAGTTTTATTTATGCAGTTGTAGACAAGAATGACCAGAATCATAAAAAAGCATCGGGATTTTTAAACGATAATGCAGATCTTGCATATGTCATACCTTTTTCCACAATGCTGCAGGCAAGCAGGCTTATAGGGAGTTTGATATCCAGGCAGACTGAGATAGTTTTTATGGAAAATATAATAAAAAATTTTAATATTGAAATGAATGAGCATGATGATATCGCCAGAGCTTTCCACATACTTGAATATTGCTGGAATCTGGGTATCAGTGAAATCGATCTTGATGAAGCTTTGTTTATTAGCGTGTGCGAGAGGCTCGGGTCGAACAATATACTTACTTTCAGAAAGAAAATATATGAAAAAATAATGCCTTCAGGGTTTAAGGTTTTTAATTTCCTGATATAAATTCCTTAAAAAAAGGTGTGATAGAATTAAAATAGTTTTGTTTTTTCAAAGGATGGTGGATGAAGTTGATTTACCTGGCTGGAGCAACAAGTTTTCTGGGGCAGAGGATTCTGCATAAACTTATTGAGAATGATAAAAAAGTAAGATGCCTTGCAAGAAGTATGGAAGCAAGACAGCGGCTTGAGGAAATTAAACAGAAATATCCGGAAAATATTGAAATCGCAAGCGGAAATCTTTTAAGTTCCGATTCGCTGATATATAGTCTGAAGGGGGCAGATAAAGCTATCTATGTTGTAAGGCTTGAATACCATGAATATGTTAAAAATTTTATTGAGGCTGCCAGAAGATGTAATGTAAAAAGAGTCGTTTTCATAAGTTCGACAACAGTGCTTATTCCTTCTGAAGTAAAAATCAAAAATGAGAAAATCAAATCTGAGGAGTATATCAGAAATTCAGGACTTGATTATACGATTCTCAGGCCATCCATGATTTATGGAGCTGATGGTGATAATAATTTTTCCAAGATGCTCAGATTTATAAAAAGAAAAAGATTTTTTGTGGTATTTGGCAGCGGTGAAAATATGATTCAGCCTGTATATGTGGAAGATGTTGCAAAATCAGTTGCAGATGTTCTTGAAAACAATTTAACTGTCAGGAAAACTTATGAGCTGGCCGGCAGATATCCCTTAAAATATAATGAAATGCTCAGGATAGTCAGGGAAAAGAGTGGTCTTTCTTTCCGGATTATCAGGCTGCCTGTAGAAGCTTCCAAATTTGCAGTAAGTGTTTACAAACAGATAATGAAGAAATCGGATCTTGATGCCGATCAGATAGACAGGATGAAAATAGATAAGGTTTATCCTTACACTGAGGCTGTAAATGATTTCGGCTACTCCCCTTTTTCTTTTGAAGAAGGGATAGAGAAAGAAATTTCGGAGCTCGGATTCTGATGAGAAGAAACAAAGCTTATATAAGAGAAATATATGTGGTATTTTTTCTTATTTTGATTGTATGTTTTAACTTGTTTTTTCTCTTTCCTGTATTAAACAGGGAGATTGCAGGATTTGAAAGAAGTGGGGTTATTTCAGATAAAGCTGATTCTTATACAGTTAGAAGTGAAGCAGATGATAATGATATTGATTCAGGGATTGTAATAATAAGTGAGAATGATGATTCTTCTTTAGTCATAAGTAATTCTTCTGGTGATAATTCAGGCCTTTTTGATGCAGAGACCGGAAATTATATTATATTTACTATTCTTGCCCGGAATATTTCTTCAACAGATTTTCCCAGGGGGACAGTGTCGGTCAGGTGGAGATATGCGGGAGATGGAAGCAGTGATTATGATTATGGGCCTTCGGAAGTGGAAAAATTTCAGATATTTGTGGACGGACTGGTTCATGACTACCATGTAAATATCGGCGAAAATCCGCAATGGGATACTTCGAGGGAAATCAGCGAGATAAAGATAGAACTTCCGGAAGTTGAGGGAGTCAGTATTGAGATAGAAAAAATAAGTGTGAGGGAAAGACTTGCAGCACCTGTTGATTCCTATATAAACAGGTTTTTCAGGAATAATTTTAATATAAGAGAAATAAACAGGTTTTTCATACCATCCTATATGGGATTTATGATGCTTTGCTTTTTTATATATTCTCTTAAACTTGTCAGTAAAAAAGTAATAATCGGCAAGGTGGCTTTTAGTTTTGCGGTGATAATACTTGTTATTTTCTCATTTTATTATATGAAAAACGAGATTTTTACCGTAAAGAGTTATTTTGATTCTTACAGAAAATATATACCAAAAGGAGATTTTGAAAATACTTATCTTGGTTTTTATGATTTCGAAAGATTTATTATGTGGCTGGATGAAAATACGCCTGAGGACGAGAACATGATTGTGCTGGTCCGGGGAGAACAGATTTATATAATGTCGGAAATGGTTTATAATCTTTATCCAAAAGATATTAAGTTTATAAATATAAGCGGAAAGAGCCTTGAGGGTATTGAAGCTGATATAGATGCGGCAATCAGGGATTCAGGGAAAAAATATTCTTATCTGGTTTCATTGGCAAAGGATGACTTCATCGATAGGGATTTAAGCATGATTGCTGGTGATGGCCAGGATGGCGACCATGAAGAAATTGAAGAAACCATTAAATGTATGCAGGACAAATATCTGCTTGAGAAAAACTACAGGGAAGCCGGTGGTTTCTTATACAGGATAGCGTATTAGATGGTAGCCGATTTTTCGCACGAACGATTTTTCGCATGTATTATTATATTTATATTTATGAAAATTCTAAATGGTGTTTGGGATAATGCCGATTTAATGTCGCTTTAATGTCGCTT
>DNFX01000109.1:4221-5308 GCA_003486795.1 Actinomycetota bacterium | reverse complement strand
TTGCCAAAAGATCAAGAGGAACACCAAGAATAGCAAACAGACTTCTTAAAAGGGTAAGAGATCATGCAATGGCATACGGGGATGGCAATATTGATTTGGATATTGCTGAAAAAGCGCTGGCAAAAATGGATATAGATCCTCTCGGACTTGATATTATTGATAAAAAAATACTGGATACGATTATAAATAAATTTAATGGCGGACCTGTAGGTGTCGGCACAATTGCAATTTCAATAGGTGAAGAGGTAAATACAATCGAAGATGTATATGAACCCTATCTCTTACAGATAGGTTTTATTAAAAGAACATCCAAAGGCCGTGTTGCAACAGAAAGAAGTTTTAAGCATCTTGGTATCAAAAACCCTCTTGAAAATAAAACATTATTCTGAAATTATATGGACATTGAGCTTTTTGACTACCATCTTCCTGCTGAACTTATAGCACAAAATCCTCTGAAAGAAAGAGAAAATGCAAAGATGCTTGTTCTTGATAAAAATGATGGTGAAATTACCCATGATTATTTTTACAATATTATTAATTATCTGAAAAAAGACGATGTTCTTGTAATTAATGATTCCAAGGTGATGAAATGCAGAATTTTTGGAGAAAAAGAAAAAACTTCTGCACGCATCGAATGTTTTATATTAAAAAAACTATCAGATAATAAAGCTTTTGTGCTCCTCAGACCGTCAAAACGTCTTTTTAATGGCACAAAGGTAATTATAGATAAAGCAGATAATGCTTTTTTTGAAGTAGAGAAGAAAATAGAAGAAGGCAGGGCTTTTGTTTGCTTTAATAAGAATATTTCCGAAGTTATTAACATGTATGGCACCATGCCATTACCTCCATATATCAAAAATCGGAGTTTTGATGAAAATTACTATCAGACAGTTTACGCAAAAAATGAAGGGTCTGCTGCTGCCCCGACCGCCGGTCTTCACTTTACCAGAAACATTCTGGAAAAATTAAAGAAAAAAGGTATTCATGTAGCAAAAGTAAGACTTAATATTGGATTGGATACTTTCAGACCAATAAATGAGAAAAACATTGTGAAACATAAAATACATTCTGAAGAATTTTCTATTAC
>DNFX01000109.1:0-4165 GCA_003486795.1 Actinomycetota bacterium | reverse complement strand
GGAAAACTAAAAGAATATTCTGGAAAGACAGACTTATTTATATATCCTGGATATGATTTTAAAATAGTAGATCTGATATTAACAAATTTTCACTTACCAAAATCAACATTAATTGTTATGATTAGCGCATTTGCGGGAAGAGAAAATCTACTTAATGCCTATTTAGAGGCAATAAAGGAAAGATATAGATTTTACAGTTTGGGAGACTGCATGCTGATAAAATGAGAACATATTTTGAGATTTTAAACAAAGATAATAGCTGCAATGCAAGAACCGGAAGGATAAACAGCTCCAGAGGGGTTATTGAAACACCTGTGTTTATGCCGGTTGGTACAAAAGCTTCAGTAAAAGCTGTATTGAAAGAACAGCTTTATGAAATGGGCTGCATGATAATACTTTCAAATCTTTATCATATTTATCTATCTCCGGGAATTGAAATAATCAGAAAAGCAGGAGGAATACACAGGTTTTCTTCCTGGGATAAAAATATTCTTACAGATAGTGGGGGTTTCCAGGTATTCAGTTTAAGCGATATAAGGAAAATAAAAGATGAAGGAGTAGAGTTCAGATCGATAATTAACGGTTCCAAACACTTCTTTACGCCTGAAAAAGTTGTAAAAATGCAGCTTGATATCGGGTCTGATATTATGATGGTTCTGGATGAATGCAGTATTTTTAATGCTGATGAAAAAACTATAACGGAGGCAGCCAGAAGGACTTTAAAATGGGCAAAACAGTCTATTGATGCGTACAATATGTTTAAACAAAATGATAATTCCAGGCTTTTCGGAATAGTGCAGGGAGGATTTAACAAAAACCTTAGAAAATATTGTGCCCAGTCTATTTCTGAGATGAATTTTGATGGAATTGCACTGGGAGGATTAAGTGTTGGAGAAAACAGGGAGACCACTACCGAAATGATATGTCATACATCACAATATGTAGACAGAGAAAAACCTTTATATGTAATGGGCCTGGGAGATCCTGTGGGAATATTGAATGCGATAAGTTTTGGTGTGGACATGTTTGACTGTGTACTACCTACAAGAATATCAAGAAATGGCAGTGCTTTTACCAAGTCAGGAAAAATAAATATTAAAAATAAAAAATATAGTGATGATTTCACACCTGTTGAAAATGATTGTACTTGTTATACTTGCAGAAATTATTCAAAAGCTTATATAAAACATCTGCATAAAAATAAGGAAATCGTGGCAAGCATTTTACTTTCATTACACAATATAAGTTTTTTATTTGAATTAATAGAAAATGCCAAAAATGCAATTTTACAAAATAATTTTGCAAAATTTAAAAATAATTTTATCAGCCAGTATGAGTCATAAATTTTTAAAAAAACAATAAATTTAAAATTAATGTTTGCAAATTTCTGAAAAATGTTAATAATTAAGTAGTTATATTTCTATAGCCTGAGTGCTATCAGATATGATGATTAATAAAAAAAACAAGGTGAAGATAATGAGAAATAGTAAGTTAATCAAAACCATAATTACATTTGTAATTATTTCAATGGTTTTTATTTTATCAATTCTTTCAACAGGCTGTTTCCCAACGACAGTGGATGGCAGTACAACTATAGCAACAAATGCTGACGGAACTCCGGTTGAACCATCATGGCTAGCAAAATACGGAACATGGATATGGCTTGTTGTTCTTGTAGTTGCTTTTTACTTTCTGTTAATAAGACCACAGAGACAGAGATCAAAAACACAGCAGGATTTAATGGGCAATCTTCAAAGAGGAGATGAAATAGTGACTGTTGGCGGTATTTTTGGAAAAATAAAGGATGTCGGAGGCGATTCGATAATAATAACTATCTCAAGCGGGGTAGATGTTAAAATATCGAAAAGTGCGATTGCCCGAAAAATAGTTGCTGATGTCACAACATCATCAAATTCTTTAAAGAAATAGGAAAAAAATATCTTTCTATAATCTGGTAAAAAAGTAAACACCTATGAGGCGTAATAAGCTTAATATAGTAACAGTAATAATATTTTGTATTCTTCTGGGGTTATGTATATGGAGCATTATTACAAATCCTATAAAACTTGGATTGGATCTTCGCGGAGGAACCCAGGTTATTTTAAAACCTGTCGAAATTGAACAAACAGACCAGGAAGATCTGCAATCTGAGGAAGAGACTACAGGTGTTGAATCTGCAGCAATAGATAAAGCAATGCTGATAATCCTTAACAGAATTGACAAACTGGGGATCTCTGAACCTCTTGTTACCAAAGATTATTCTAACAATATTGTAATCCAGCTTCCCGGCGTGGAAGATCCTGAAAGAGCTGTAGATGTTATTGGTAAAACTGCTCAGCTTGAGTTCAGAATCCTCGAAGGAGTTGATAGTGATGGTAATCCCCAGCTTGGACCTGTTTTAATAACGGGAGACAAATTATCTGGTGCAAATGCCGGTTATGACAATAGTGGTAAGGTGGTTGTTCAGTTCAGTTTTAATTCAGAAGGTGCACAGATGTTTGAGAAAATAACATCTGAGAATATAGGAAAACAACTTGCAATAGTGCTTGATGGTGAAATTAAATCTGCTCCTGTAATACGTGCAGTTATTTCAAGTGATGGTGTTATCGAAAATATAGGAAGCCTGGAAGAAGCAAAAGACATAGCACTGGTTCTCCAAACCGGCGCGCTTCCGGTAAATCTGGAAATTCAGGAATCAAGATTTATAGGCCCTACTCTTGGAAGGGATTCACTGCAGCAAAGCCTGATAGCAGGAATAATAGGTCTTGTTTTAATTGCTATTTTTATGGTCGCTGTTTATAGAGGATTCGGTGCAATATCGGTAATCGGCCTTGTATTTTATGTTGTTTTTTTCTGGGGTATCCTTTCAGCCTTAAAAACCCCGCTTACATTACCGGGTATTGCAGGAGCAATACTTACAGTCGGAATGGCAGTTGATGCAAATGTACTGATTTTTGCCAGGACCAGGGAAGAAATCCTCAAAGGCAAAAGCAAACAGGTCTCTCTAAGAGAAGGTTTTAAAAATGCATTAAAGGCAATAATTGATTCAAATATAACTACATTGATAACTGCTGCTGCACTTTACAGATTTGGAACCGGTCCGATAAGAGGATTTTCCGTTACTCTTGCAATAGGAGTTATTCTCAGCATGATAGTAGGTCTTATTTTTGTAAGATCCATATTATTTTTAATTATTAATTCCAGAATGGTTTCACCTGGTTTTATTGGTGTAAAAATACCTCATCAAACTCTGAAGGAGAAGTAATTGTCAAAACCTGCTATAGAAAATCAAATAAATACTGACAGGACATACAAATTCAATTTTATAGGAAAAGGTAAAATATTTTTTATAGTATCACTTATAATAATTATAACAGGAGTTGTATTTTATTTTGTAAGAGGTTTTAATTTTGGAATTGATTTTCTTGGCGGTAACCTGATGGAGGTTAATTTCAAGAAGGATGTAACTATTTCTGAAGTCAGAAAGGTAATGGAGGAAGCAGGATATGGAAACTCTATTTTACAGAATACTGCTTCTGACCAGTTTATAATAAGAACAGTACCTGTCGAAGAAAGTGAAAAGAACAGAATTTTAGATGAACTTGATACAAAAATAGGTATAAACAGACCTTTGGTACAGGACAGGGAAGTAGCTCCGGGTTTCTCGAAACAGATAACCAAAAATGCTCTGATTGCTGTTGCAATCAGCCTTGCAGGCATACTTATATATATCTGGATAAGATTTGAGGTAAGATTTGCAATTACGGCAATCATAGAATTGCTGCATGATTTGCTGATAATTTTAAGCGTATATATAATTACATACAGGGAATTCAATATTACTACAATAGCTGTCGTACTTACTATTCTTGGTTATTCTGTTAATGATGCAATAATTATATTTGACAGGGTAAGAGAAGAACTCAGGTTCAATAAAAGAGAAAGATTTTTTGACACTGTCAATTATTCAATTAACAAAACATTTATAAGAAGCATGAGTACAGTACTGACTACTTTGTTTCCAGTGATAGTACTTCTTATCCTTGGTAACCCTACCTTACAGGATTTTGCATTCGGGCTGTTTGTCGGAATAATATCAGGAACTTATTCTTCTATATTTATCGGGAGTCCTTTACTTGTGCTGTGGAATAATAGATTCCCAAAA
>DNFX01000049.1 GCA_003486795.1 Actinomycetota bacterium | reverse complement strand
GGCGGTTTCCAACAAACAGCACAGGCTGGTGGGGAGGAGCACATCCTTTTGGATTTTTGAGCTGGTCAGTAGTACATAATGGTGAGATTTCTTCCTATGGAACAAATAAAAGATTTGTCAATGATTATGGATATAAATGCTCGTTTTCAACAGACACAGAAGTACTGGCATATTTATTTGATCTTCTTGTAAGAAAGCATGGCATAAGCATATATATGATAAATTATATACTTGCTTCACCTCTCTGGTCAGATATTAAGTCATTGCCTGAAGAGGCAGGGGAAATATTCAGGGCATTGAGAATAATATATGCGAGGGCTCTGGTAAACGGACCTTTCAGCATTATAGCTGGCAATCAGAATTACATGTATGCTTTAAACGATAGAATAAAATTACGTCCGCTTGTTGCAGCAAAAAAAGGTGATTATGGTTTTATTTCAAGTGAAGAATCATCAATAAGAAAGGTCTGTCCATCACCGGACAGAGTCTGGTTTCCTGATGGAGGAGAGCCTGTTTTGTTTATGCTGAATGAGAAAAAAATGAAGAAAGAGTTATCCTGTGATCCAATTGAATATATGGAAAGATATTACTGTACTGCTGAATACGCAGATAGACAAAAAGCAGTTTAAAAGAGTTTTCGTAGATAGAAAAAAGGGGAATCTGAAGTGGCGTTAAAACTTAATCAGTCAGAATTTGAGGTTCAAAGAGATGCACAAAAGTGCATTTCCTGTCAGGTTTGCGTAAGGCAGTGTTCCAATGATGTCCATGAGTATGATAAAGATGATGAAAGTATAATAAGTGACAATATCAAGTGTGTCGGATGCCAAAGGTGCGAAACTCTTTGTCCTACGGGAGCAATAAGAATAAAACAAAGAGAATCTGAGTTCAAGTACAATTATAACTGGAGTCCCAGTCATCTGAAAAACATATACAAGCAGGCCGAAACTGGCGGAGTAATATTAACAGGAATGGGCAGTGACAAACCCTATACCATATATTGGGACCATATTCTTTTTAATGCTTCCCAGGTAACAAATCCGTCAATAGATCCATTAAGGGAGCCAATGGAGATAAAAACATTTATCGGCAGAAAACCTGATAAATTTGAGTTATACAAGTCTCTGGACAGGGATAAAAAAAATCCTGTATTTCTAACCAATCTTAGCCCGCAGCTTGAGTTGGAAATACCGGTATTATTTTCAGCGATGTCTTATGGTTCAATAAGCCTGAATGCTGTTAAATCAATATCAAAAGCAGCTCATGATTTCGGTACATTTTATAATACAGGTGAAGGCGGACTTCATAAAGATTTAAAAAAATACTCAGAAAATACAATTGTGCAGGTTGCTTCAGGAAGGTTTGGCGTTGATAAGGATTATCTTAGCAGCGGAGCTGCCATAGAAATAAAAATCGGCCAGGGTGCAAAACCTGGTATAGGAGGGCATCTTCCAGGTGAGAAAGTGAATTATGAAGTTTCAACGACAAGAATGATACCTGAAGGAGCCGATGCCATTTCTCCTGCCCCTCATCATGATATATATTCTATTGAAGATCTTGCCCAGCTTATTTCTGCCTTAAAAGAAGCAACAGAATATAAAAAACCGGTCGGTGTTAAAGTATCTGCTGTACACAACATTGCTCCTATTGCCAGCGGCATTGTAAGAGCCGGAGCAGATTTTATTTCAATAGATGGATTCAGGGGCGGTACAGGTGCTGCTCCTCAGGTAATAAGAGATAATGTAGGTATTCCGATAGAACTTGCACTTGCATCTGTAGATATAAGACTCAGAGAAGAAGGAATAAGACATAACGTCTCTATCCTGGTGGCTGGAAGCATACGCTCGAGCTCTGATGTAATAAAAGCAATAGCGCTTGGTGCTGATGCTGTTTATATAGGTACATCTGCTCTGATTGCTCTTGGCTGTCATCTCTGCCAGAAATGTTATACAAGTAAGTGCAACTGGGGTATTGCAACCCAGGATCCTTATCTAACAAAAAGACTTAATCCTGAGATAGGTGCTAAAAGACTTTTTAATCTTCTTACTGCATGGTCTCATGAAATAAAGGAGATGCTTGGAGGAGCAGGGATAAATGCAATTGAAAGTCTAAGAGGAAACAGAGAGCACCTTAGAGGTATTGGATTAAGCGAAAAGGAACTTTCAATTCTGGGCATAAAACATGCAGGGGAGGCCTGGTAAAATGAAAAAAATATTTATAAAAGAAGAATTTTGCATCGCATGTCGATTGTGTGAAATCTATTGTCAGGTAGAGCATTCGAAAAGTAAGAAAATATTAAAAGCTTTCAAAGAAGAACCGGATCTTGTTTCCAGGGTTCTTGTGGAAGAAGTAGGTTTTAACTCTTTTGCCATACAGTGCAGACATTGTACCGAGGCACCTTGCGTTGAAGCATGTATCTCAGGTGCAATGACAAAAAACATAAACACTGGAATTGTAATCTGTGATGAAAATAAATGTGTAGGTTGCTGGATGTGTATAATGGCCTGTCCTTATGGAGTAATAAAAAGAAATATTTCGGAGAAAAAGGTTGCATCTAAATGTGACCTCTGTGGTGATAGTGGATATCCCGTATGTGTAAAAAATTGCCCGAACGAAGCTCTGCAGTTCAGGGATATCTGAAAATGAAGCTTTACAGGAAAGATTATAAATATCCTGGGAAATTAAAAAAACAGGAAAATTAAAAAACAGATAAGCAAAAAATGAATAATATTTTAAAAGAAACTGATTTCAAAGCAAGATATGTAATAATCGGCAATTCTGCAGCAGGAATTTCATGCGCAGAGAGCATAAGATCTGAAGATAAAAATTCAGAAATAATCATTTTAACTAATGAAAAATATGATAATTATTCAAAACCGCTTATATCATATTTTCTTGCAGGGAAGGTTGATTTAAAGAATATTTATTTCAGAAATGCTGATTTTTATGAAAGCAATAAACTCATTCTTTTAAAAGATTTCGATGTAAAAAAAATAGATTTTCAAAATAGGGAAATATTGTCACGAGATAACAAAAAAGTTGTTTATGAAAAATTATGTATTGCAGCAGGAGGAATTCCTATTGTACCTGATATTGAGATGATGGAGATTTTAAAAGAAGAGAGTTCTGAAACTGATTATAATAAAAATAATTCTTCATCAGATTTATACACAGGAAAAGTTAGAAATCTTACTGCGGAAGATTTAAGTAATATTGAAGGAATTTTTACTTTTACTACTCTGGACGATGTATTGAATATTAAGAACTATACTGCCAGAAATAAAATTAAAGAATCTGTTATTCTGGGTGGAGGACTTATAGGCCTGAAATCGGCAGAATCTCTTTTGGATTTGAATCTGAAGATGAATATTATTGAAATGTCTGACAGACTTCTGCCAGCTTCATTTGATAAAGAAGCTTCTGAGATATATGAGAAAGCATTTGAAGAGGTAGGAAGCAAGGTTTTAACAGGTGAGACAGTAAAAAGAATTTATACTGAAGCAAATAAAATCAAAAGAGTTGAAACCGGAAGCGGAAAGACTATTTCTTCAGAGATGCTGATAATAGCTGCCGGAGTAAAACCTAATATTAACTTTATTGATAAAGGAAGCAAGGAATTCAGTTTTTTGATCGGATACAAAGGCATAAAAACTGACAAATATATGAAAACACTTATTCCTGATGTTTTTGCTGCAGGAGATATTGCTGAAAACGAAAATGTATTAAAAAAATCAATTGAGAATATTGCCATATGGCCGCTTGCAGTCCGACAGGGAAGAATTGCCGGAAAAAATATGACAGGTCTTGCTAAAGAATATTATGGTGGTTTTGCAATGAATTCCGTTGAAATATTTGGCATTCCGAGTGTGGCAGTAGGAATTACAAATCCTTATGATTTTGATGAAAAGCACATGGAAATAATAAAAGATTATAAAAAAGATACAAATACGTATAAAAAAATAATAATTTTTGACAATTTGATAATAGGTGCATTACTGATAGGTAATATTGAAAGAGCAGGAATATTCAGCGGTCTGATTGCAAATAAAGTAAATGTGGAAAAAATAAAAGATTTATTACTCAGGGATGATTTCGGAGTCATACAGCTTCCTTCTGAATATAAAAAGCATCTTGTGACCGGAGAAGCAATTGCTATATAAATTTATTATCAGACTTCGGATATTGGCTATCTGATTTGATTCAGCAAGAGAAAGTTAATTAAAATATTAGAAATTTGGATTAAAAATATGACAGATGATTTTCTTAAATCTTTAAGAACCAGAATAAAAAAAAGTGATGGCTGCTTTGTAATCGATGCGGAAAATATTGATTACAAACATTTAAACCATATAATCAGGGAACTGATTAGGCATGATAAAAATAAAGAAAATTTGCCGGTCGGACAGAATTTTTCAGAAATTATAGAGATAAACAAAGTACTCGGCCAGAGATATATAGGTGATGGAATACAGAAGAATATAAAAATAATTTTAAATGGAACTCCGGGGAATGATCTGGCTGCTTTTATGGACGGTCCTCATATTGAAGTATTTGGAAATGTTCAGGACGGTACAGGGAATACGATGAATTCCGGAAAAATTGTTATTCACGGAAATGCAGGTGATATAACAGGATATTCAATGAGAGGTGGAGAGATATATATTAGGAATGATGTAGGATACAGGAGCGGCATTCATATGAAATCCTATAAAGATAAATTTCCTGTAATTGTTATAGGAGGAAGAGCGGGGAATTTTCTCGGAGAATATATGGCTGGCGGAATAATAATAGTACTCGGTATCAG
>DNFX01000013.1 GCA_003486795.1 Actinomycetota bacterium | reverse complement strand
TTGTATACTGCAAAATTATATCTGGCTTCACCTTTTATTGGGAGTCTGGTTTCATTTGCAAATCTTGTTACCTCTGAGTCAAAACCTGAACCAGCAATACCGATATAATATATTTTTTTATTAAAAAGTCCCAAATCGATTCTTCTGATATTGTTATTTTTGATAATTTTTATGCTTTCATCAATATCAGGTTTTATATTAAAGGTCTTAATTATATCATTGCCGGATCCGACAGGTATTATTCCCAGGTTACGATCAGTATTGGCTAATTTCTGAGCCATATAATGCAATGTTCCGTCTCCGCCGGCACCGATAAAATTCCTATAACCCTGTTTTATAAAACTTTCCGTTGCTTTTTCTATATCTTCTGCACTATTGCTTATAAAGATGTCAGCTTCTATTCCTTTTTCCTTTAATGCAGATTCGATTTTCTCTTTCTGAAATATTGCTGTGCCTCTTGAAGCGGACGGGTTTAAAATTAAAATAGTTTTGTTCATAATAAAAGCCAAATTGTATTTTTTTTAATAAAAAAATTATAATTATTTTTTTAGTTATTTAAACAGAAAAAATGATTTTAATCCAAAAAAATATAAAAATTTTTAGTAATTGCAGGTTTATTGACTTTTAATATCAATTATAATAACCTAAAAAGCTAATATAAATCATCTAAAAATATAAAAAATGAATATTTTTAATAAAATAATTGTTGTAATTCTTCTAATCTTTTTTATAGGAATTTCTGCTTTTGGCATACTTAATGTTTTTGTAAAATGGATTAATTGGTCTGATATTGCATTGATGGTATTTAATACTGATACCATTTTCGGTAATCAGTATATTACTGCTCTGATATTTCTTTTTGTCATAATATTCTGCTTGTTTTTGCTGGTACTTGAATTTTACCGGAAAAAGAAAAAAACGGCAGTAATAGCTGCTGTAAGGGAGGGAACTGCTCTGATAACGCTTGATTCTATTGCAAACCAGATAAAAGATAATCTTTTAAAGATAAGCGGGACCAGAGACCTTCAGGTAAAGGTTCTCCCCAAATCAAATGGGATAATAATTAATATTTTTTCCAAATTATGTGAGGATTGCAACGTACCGGTAAAGATGCAGGAAATAATAAAAACAGCTTCAGGTTTTGCAGCAACCAAGCTTGGTTTAAAAGTAGTTAAAACAAATCTTACGATTGTAAATCTGACCAATATTGATTACAGAACAAAAGATGAAAGCACGGATACCGAAAAGCCCATTCAGTCCGACAAGACTCTTCAGCCTGAAGATAAAATAAGAACTGAAGAAAACAAAAAAGAAGAAAATACTGAAGAAAATGTTCCAGTGCAAAGAAATCTGATATCTTTAGAAGAAAATAAAATATTGCAGAATTCTGGTATTAATGGGGAAAGCCCTGATTTCGAACAAAAAAACCCTGAATCACAATCATAGATTTATTACAGATAATAGAATAACTGATTACTGCGGACTTAGTACAGTGGTAGTACATGAGCTTCCCAAGCTCAAAGGGCGGGTTCGATTCCCGTAGTCCGCTCCAATTATTTAAAAATTATGATTTCAAATCTCCATAATCTGAATTATTTTGAGAAAATTATAAAAAACAGAGGCAGCTATATAGTATTTGGAGGCCCGGGTACAGGGAAAACTCTGTTTTTAAAAGAACTTGTTGTTTTTCTGACAGAAAACCAGAATATTGATCCGAAGCAGATACTTGTTCTTACTTTTAATCGGAAAAGCTCTAAATATTTAAGAGATGAGATAGCAATAAAAGCTGGCAGGACTGTTCCAGAGATTGAAATAAAAACTTTTTATTCCCTCTGCCTTGATATTTTTAAGGATTATATTTCCGGTATCGGATTAAACAGGATAAATGGTCATGAAAATAAAAGCAGGAATATTTCTTTTAGAGAAAAAAACCTGATAGAAGATATTTTTACGAATAATCTTAATGAAATAAAAATATTGACAGCTCCTGAACAATGGAATCTCTTAACAGATATTATTTTAGAAGCTGATAAGAAGAAAATATCAGGAATAAGGAAACTCTTTTCAAATAAAAATACAATAGAAAATATCTTGCAGGAAATCTTTGATTACATTCTCAGGGCACAGGAAAATTTAAGAAATCCGGCTGAACTTTTTGATAAATTCAATCCTTATACCAATAAGATTCTTTATGAAATCAATACAATTTATTCGGACTTTAATAATATACTGGAAGAGAAAAAAGTATTTAATTATGGAAAATTGATGATAGATGCTCTGGCGATTATTAAATCCGATAATGATTTAAGACAATACTACAGGAAAAGATATAAATTCATTCTTGTTGATGAACTCCAGGAGTTAAATTTTGCACAATACAGTCTGTTAAAAGAATTATCAGATAATAATATTATCTACTTTGGTGATGATGACCAGTCAGTGTATAAATTCAGAGGTTCTAATATAAACATATTTTTTAAAGTTTTTGACAGAATACCACCGGAAAGAAAAATATTTTTAAACATTAATTACAGGAATTCTTTCCCGATTTTAAAAATAATTGAAAATTTTATTTCAAAAAACAGTTTGAGAATCAATAAAAATTACAGCCAGAACACCCAGGAAAATATAAAAAGTGCTAACAGACCTTACAAAAATAAAGGTGAAATCATTTTAAAATCTTTTGAAAATAGATATGGAGAATTAAATTTTATTAAAAATAGGATTATATTATTAAAAAAATTTAATTCTCCATATCTATTTTCA
>DNFX01000035.1 GCA_003486795.1 Actinomycetota bacterium | reverse complement strand
CCATTACAGCATCTTTTCCTTTCATATCACAGACTATTGTCTGGCAGACTTTTATAACATTTTCACCCATCGGTTTAACAGGCAAGAATGAATAAAATGTCGCAACTCCGTAAACTTCCGCTGAAGACAGATTGAATTCTTTTCCTACTTCCATCAATCTTTCCTCTGAAAGAAAGTTTTCCTGTTTTACAATTTCCTGTAAAACAGCCATGAGATTCTCTCTTTTCTTACCATGCTTTATAACCGCTTCCTTCACAATATTGCTTTCCGGCATTACCTGTTTCCTTTCCTGTATAAGAATTTAATAAATAAAAAAGTTAATAAAAACTTAATATTTAAACAAATAACTTTTAATAATATACATATAAAATTTCATTTGTCAAAATAAATTTGTAATTACTTTGTAACATTTTTTTCAATCATATAAATTCTAAAAATATTAAAAGAAAAAGCATTGTTTTTAGCAAAAAATTAACTGATGATTTAATGAAAACCAGGTTCTTTATTAAAAATTATTACCTGGATATTGATTATAAAAAAACGCATTAGTATATCAAAAAATTAGATATTGGATTATTATTTTTAAAAAAAGATTTTCAAGAAGGATATAAAGATGGTTGATATATTTCCTTTTAAGGCATTGCATTTTTCAGAAAAATTAAAAAAAGATATTCCGGCTCTTGTTTCTCCGCCTTATGACATAATATCAGATTCTCTTAAAGAAAAGCTTAAAGCATCTCATGCAAGTAATATTGTAAATCTGATACTGCCTGAAAAAAGAAATAAAGCCAGCAGTTATGAGAATGCAGCAGATTTAATGAATTCCATGATAAAAAATGGCATACTCGAAACCGATACTGATGAATCTTTATACGTTTTTGAAGAAAGTTTTTATGACAACGGAATTTGGAAAGAATTCAGAGCTTTTATAGGTCTGAATAAAATCGAGGAATATGAATCATCAAAAGTTTTACGTCATGAATATACATTATCCAAACCAAAAGAAGACAGGTATAATCTTTTAAGATATACTGAAACCAATTTCGGTCTTATCTATACTCTTTATGATGATAGAGATAACAAAATCCAGAATATACTGGATTTTTGCACTGAGTCTGAACCAGTTTATGACTTTACTGCAGGTTATGATTCATCTTTAAAATTCAAAGTATGGAAATTATCAGACAAAAAAATAATAAAAGACATTATAGATCTAATGAAAGATAAAAATATACTTATTGCAGATGGTCATCACAGATATGAAACCTCAAGACTTTTTATGCATGAAATTCTTGATAAAAGACAGAAAAAAGAATTGAATACCCAGAAAAAATTAATCAAAACCACAGGCAGAGAAATTTTTCCGGAAGAAGCAGTTCTTACTCTGTTTGTAAATTACAACCAGGAGAACATAAGAATATTACCCACTCACAGGATGATTAAATTTAATCAAAAATTTGACTTTTCAGTCAATTTTGAAAATATTAAAAAATATTTTTCCTTAAAAGAATACAGCCAGATTTTTAAAAATGAACCAATATTTGATAACAGCTCAGTTCTTATAAAAAATATCTCAGATTTTATGGATAAAGAAAAAAAAGAAAAAAAACATACTTTCTGCCTTATTGATGCGGAGAAAAAAATATTTTTTATTACCTTAAACAAAAAAGCACATGAAATATATCCAAAAACCAGTGAATATGATTTTGATTTTGAGAATCTGGACGTAAGAATACTCCACAGATTATTACTCGATGATATATTAAAGACAGATACTGTAAAAAAAATAGATTACACGCATACACATAGCGAGCTGGTATCCCGTATTGTTTTTGGAAATAATGAATATGATCTGGGCATAATTCTTAATGCACCGGAAATAAGTGATGTCCAGAAGATATCAGGTAAAGGAAAAGTTATGCCACAGAAATCAACATATTTTTACCCAAAACCCTGCAGCGGTCTTATAATGTATAAAATGGATTTGTAATAAAATGAAATTCATATGCGATTTCATGCTTGGAAGTCTTGCAAAATACCTTAGAATGTGCAACTTCGACACAATTTTCATAAAAGATGCAAGTGACGATGAATTAATAAAAATTACTTTGAGTACAAATAGGATCCTGCTAACAAGAGATAAAAAACTATCAGAACGAAGAGTATTGAAAAACAATAATGCTCAGGTGATATTGATAAAAAGTAATTCTATCGGTGAACAGATACTTCAGCTCAGGGATATTTTAAAAATAACCTTTTATTTAGACCTTAAGAGATGCATAGAGTGCAATACTCCATTAATTCCCCTGGAAAAAGAAAAAATAAAAGACAATATCCCTTTTTATATTTATCAGCAACATAATATTTTTTTGAAGTGCCGCAATTGCAAAAAAATATACTGGAAAGGATCTCATGTTGAAAAAATGAAAAGCTTTTTCTGCAAATATTTGCCTGATAGATGACAAATATCAGTATATCAAATTCTGATTCTGGAAAAGCAAAAATATCTATATAACAAAAAGATTCCTTGAAGAGAATCTGCCATCTGTCGTTAGATTAACTCCCAGTCTTTTAAGTCCGGCTTCGTCACCCGGAGTAGGTATGTGGGTCATATGCATTTCACAACCCTTCAGTTCAGACAATTTGTTCATTGCCAGCTCCGCAGTATGATTTGTTGTTGAGCTTATTGAGAGCGCAATCAAAGTTTCTTCAAGATTAAGGCTTTCAGAACCTGCATTAAGTATTCCCTTTTTCAATTTTGCAATTTGAGTAATTACCTGCGGGGATAACAGATAAATCTCATCAGGTATATTTGCCAGAATTTTTATCGCGTTAAGAACAACACTTGAAGCAGCATGAAGCAGATGGGAATTTTTTCCGGTTACTATTTTTCCATCTGATAACTGTATTGCAGCACCACAGAATATGCCTTCATTTCCCTTTCCTTTAAGTTCAGCTTCTTCAGAACTTTTTTGGGCTATCTCCACGACTTTTCTGTCAGTTATCTTGACACCAAGCTCATGCATCAGAAGATTAACTCTTTCAACAGCATCTTTTTTTTCTTTTCCCAGAATATATTCAGTATTATACCTGAAATATCTTCTAATAAGCTCCTGTTTTGATGCCTCGCTCACTATTTTGTCATCAATTATGCCAAAACCTGCCCTGTTTACACCCATATCAGTAGGAGAATTGTAAAGAGGGTGGTTTTTATTATTATCTGATGCAATAATCCTGCTGAGAATAAGTTTTAAAATTGGAAAACTTTCTACATCCCTGTTGTAATTAACAGCGATTTTGTTATATACCGAAAGATGAAAAGGATCGACTATGTTAAAATCCTGAATATCTGCGGTAGCAGCTTCATAAGCAATGTTTACCGGATGTTTTATTGGCAGATTCCAGATGGGAAATGTTTCAAACTTGGCATAACCTGCCTTGATTCCTTTTTTATGATCGTGGTATAACTGTGATAGGCAGGTTGAAAGTTTTCCACTATTAGGACCAGGAGCAGTTACCACAATTATGGGTTTGGAAGATTCTATATACTCATTTTTCCCAAAACCATTTTCACTGCAAATCATATCAATATCTGCAGGATATCCCTGAATGGGATAATGATAGTATACTTTAACCCCTCTGTGTTCAAGTTTGTTTTTAAACATTACTGCCGAGTACTGGCCTTCAAATCTTGTAATTACCACAGACAGAATATCAAGATTCCATTCTCTGAGATCATCTATAAGTTTAAGGGTAGCAGCGTCATATGTAATTCCAAAATCTCCTCTTACCCTGCCCCTTTCAATATCTCCTGCATATATGCAAAGTACAATATCTGTTTTATCCTTTAAGGTTTGGAGCAGGCGGATTTTAACGTTAGGGTCATACCCTGGAAGAACTCTGGCAGCATGATAATCAAAGCAAAGCTTGCCACCAAATTCCAGATAAAGTTTATTATCAAACTTTTTTACTCTTTCCAGGATAGCTGTTGTCTGCTCATTAAGATATTTCTCGTTATCAAAACCGATTTTCTGCATTTTAATTTTTAAAAAAATAAATTGATGTCAAAAATATTTTATTTGTTTTTTAGAAAACAGATATTTAAAAATCAAATATGATAACTATAAAACAAAAGAATAAAAAGATTAATATATCAATTAAAAAAGGAAATATTTTTTATATAAAAACAATTTGGGTTTTTAAAAAAGAGGATAAAAATAAAATACGGTGGCGACCTACTCTCCCACACCGTTACCAGTGCAGTACCATCGGCGCTGGAGGTCTTAACTTCTGTGTTCGAGATGGGAACAGGTGTTTCCCCTCCGCAATAGCCACCGTAAACTTATAGGATTCAGATTAAACTACCTAAACAGCTTCAGATAATCTCTGAAATCCCAAAATATAAAAATTTTTCATAACATTCTCTATAAGGTCAAGTCCTCGACCTATTAGTATCAGTCAGCTAAACACATTGCTGTGCTTACACTTCTGACCTATCAACCTTGTGTTCTACAAGGGGTCTTACTCCATAAAGGATGGGAGAACTAGTCTTGGGGTGGGTTTCATGCTTATATGCTTTCAGCACTTATCCCTTACGAACTTGGCTAATCAGCAATGCCCTTGGCAGAACAACTGACACACCAGAGGTTCGCTCATCCCGGTCCTCTCGTACTAGGGACAAATTCCCTCAATTCTCCTACGCCCACAGAGGATAGGGACCGAACTGTCTCACGACGTTCTAAACCCAGCTCGCGTACCGCTTTAAATGGCGAACAGCCATACCCTTGGGACCTGCTCCAGCCCCAGGATGCGATGAGCCGACATCGAGGTGCCAAACCTCCCCGTCGATGTGGACT
>DNFX01000154.1:5056-9760 GCA_003486795.1 Actinomycetota bacterium | reverse complement strand
GATTTCAATGCTTTTACAGATAAAGAAAATTCATGTTTTTATTGTGATTTTATAGATACTCATCTGCAGAAATGCACAGAATTATTATTTGACATTGTATTTAATGCAGTTTTTTCAGCAGAAAGTCTTGCCACAGAAAAAAAAATAATACTTGAAGAAATAAAAATGGTAGAGGATACACCTTCGGAAGATATCCTTAATTATTTTTATGAAATGGTTCTAAACGACCATCCCTTAAGTTTTCCAATTCTTGGGACAAGAAAATCATTAAAAGAGATTGAACAGAAAGATATAATAAGTTACTTTAACAAGAATTATATTTTTAAGAACATAGTGATTTCAGCAGCGGGCAATGTAAGACACAAAGAACTTGTTGATGCGGTTAAAAAAAATATTGATGGCTTTGATAGTAAATTTTTAAATAAAAAAGAACCTGTTTTACTAAAAGATCCTTTACCGAGAAGGAATGTAAAAATAATCAAAAAAAGAATAAACGCTTCCAATCTGTGTTATGGCACTGTAGGCTGCAGGAGATCAAGCCCGGACAGGTTTCCCCTTGGATTACTGATGAATATAATTGGTGGAAGCATGAGCAGCCGTCTTTTCCAGAAAATAAGAGAAGACAATGGTCTGGCTTACTCGGTTTATGCAGGCAACACCCAGTATACAGACACTGGTCTGATAGATATTTATGCAGCAAGCGACCCGAAAAATCTTGTTAAAATCGTTGAAATAATTGAAAATGAAATAAAAGATATAAAAGAAAACACCATAAACATTATGGAACTTGACAGGGCAAAAGAAAATATAAAAGGCAGCATAGTGTTAAATATCGAAGAAATCAGCTCAAGAATGTTCAGGTTTGGGAAGAGCCTTTTGATGGATAATGAAATTTTGCCTATTAGTTATATTTTAAATAAAATAGATAAGGTAAGTTCAATTGAAATTCAGGAAATTGCGAATAAATATTTTGATCCTGAAAGAATAGATATTGTAATAATGGGAAAAGGGAACAAGAGGAGTTTTAAATGAAAAACATAGCTCTTTTTGGAATATGCGGCAAAATGGGTAAAGCGATGCTTAGTGAACTTATGTGTGAAAAAGAAATAAAGATTACTGCCGGATTTGATAAAGTCAATATAGGGATGGACATAGGTGTATTAAATGGCAGGGATATAACAGGCATAAAGGTTACTGACAGCTATGAAGATATAAAAGAAGCATGTCCTGATCTTATTATTGACTTTACGGGTCCAGATGCAGTTTTTAATAATATTGAATGGGCAGTAAAAAACAATATAGATATTATTGTCGGAGCAACAGGCCTGAAAAAAGAGGAAATTGAATATTTGAGAAAAAAAAGCAGAGAGTTCAAAAGCAAAGTTTTTATTGTGCCTAATTTTTCAATTGGGGCTGTGATAATGATACTTATAAGTAAATTAAGTGCAAGATATTTTGAGAATTGTGAAATAATAGAAATGCATCATGAGAATAAGAAGGATGCCCCAAGCGGAACCTCAATTTCAACTGCAGAAAGCATTGCCAAAGTAATAAAATATAATGATTCAAAACTTAATAAAGATGAACGGGAGAGTATTGAAGGAAGCAGGGGGGCATTTATTAACGGACTTCACATTCATAGTGTAAGACTTCCCGGGCTTCTGGCGCATCAGTGTGTTATTTTTGGTTCAAAAGGACAGACACTTACAATAAAGCATGACAGTTTTAACAGGTCTTCTTTTTATCCCGGTCTTATTATGGCAATACAAAATATTGATAAATTATCAAATTTTACGTATGGTCTTGAAAGTTTAATAAAATTATAAATGTTTTCTGGAGGATAGAATGGCAGATTTTGGCAAAGTTATGACAGCAATGATTACTCCTTTTAATAAGGATTTTGATATTGACTGGAAATCTGCGGATATTATAATGGACTACCTTATTGAAAATGAAACCGATAGTTTTCTTATTGCGGGTACCACAGGAGAATCACCAACACTTTCAGACAAAGAAAAAATCGAATTATTCAAGTTTGCAAAAAAGAAGCTGAAAAACAACATACCTTTAATAGCAGGAACAGGCAGTAATGATACCAGACATACAATCGAGCTTTCCAGAGCTGCCCAGGAAGCTGGAGCTGATTGTGTTCTGATAGTTACGCCTTACTATAACAAACCTACCCAGAACGGGCTGATAAATCATTACAGGCAGATATCAGAATCTATAGATATTCCTATTATTTTTTATAATGTACCTGCAAGAACATGCTGTAATATAACATCTTCAACCAGCCTCAAACTATCGGAATTTAAAAATATTTTGGGGGTTAAGGAAGCAAGCGGTGATCTCAGGCAGATAGCTGAAATAATCAGGGACTGTTCCAGTGATTTTTTGGTTTACAGCGGAAATGATGGCGATACTTTTCCAGTTGTAGCATTGGGTGGAAAGGGAGTTGTAAGTGTTGCTTCTCATATAATAGGCAAGGAAATAAAAAAAATGATAAACCTTCTGAATGAAAATAAAATAAGCGAAGCAGCAGAAATGCATAAAAAATATCTTGATATTTTTTATGGAATATTTATTACTACAAGTCCGATTCCTATAAAAAAAGCATTAAATCTTATGGGAATACCTGCAGGATATCTAAGACCTCCTCTTTGTGATATGGAAAAACAGGAAGAAGAGAAATTTACAAAGCTTTTATCTGACCATAAACTTATTTGACTTTGATATTTTTTACTTTTGAAAAAGCATGGCAAAAAAAACCAGTTTAAAACTTATTCCACTTGGCGGACTTAATGAGATAGGCAAGAACATGATGGTTCTCGAGAAGGACAATGATATGATAGTCATTGACTGCGGTGTCATGTTTCCTGATGACGAATTTCTGGGTCTTGATTATATTATTCCTGATTTTTCTTATGTAAAACAAAATTCAAAAAAATTAAAAGCAATAATAATCACTCATGGTCATGAAGATCATATAGGTGCAGTTCCTTTTTTATTAAAGGAAGTGAATGCTCCGATTTATGCAAACAAGCTCACACTGGGTCTTGTTGAATTGAAATTAAATGATCACCAGATTTTTGAAGGCGTAAATCTAAATGAGATAGATGAAGATTCAAAACTTGAAATAGGTGCTTTTACTATTGAATTTTTCAGGGTAAATCACAGCATACCCGATTCTTTCGGAGTGATAATAAGAACAAACATAGGCACAGTAATGCACTCCGGAGATTTTAAATTTGATCAAAATCCGGTAGATAATAAGCTGACTGATTTTTCCAAAATTAGTTTATGTGGAAGGGAAGGAGTTCTTGCCTTATTATGTGACAGCACCAATTCTGAAGAAAAAGGTTATACTTTACCAGAAAAGGATGTGGGAAAGACTCTTTCTGAAAAATTTTCCCAGTCAGAAGGAAGAATCATTATAGCAACCTTTTCATCACATATACACAGAATACAGCAGATAATGGATATGTCCGCAAATTTTAAAAGAAAGCTTGCGATTTCCGGAAAGTCTCTACTGAAAACAATCAAAATTTCAAGCGAGCTTGGTTTTTTAAAAATTCCTGAAGATCTTATTATACCTATTAGCAATATAAATGATTACCCCTTAAAAAGGATTGCAATACTTTCGACAGGTACACAGGGCGAACCATTATCAGCTTTATACAAAATGGCATTGAATGAACATAAAAGAATACAGATAATGAATGGAGATATGGTTATAATCTCTGCTTCCCCCATACCTGGTAATGAAAAAGCTATTGCAAATATTATTAATATGCTTATCAAGCATGGTGCAGATGTTTTTTATGAATCAATAGCAGGAGTTCATGTTTCAGGACATGCTGCCCAGGAAGAAATAAAAATGATGATAAATCTTGTAAAACCAAGATATTATATACCAATTCACGGGGACAATATGCATAAAGTAAATAATGCAAAACTTGCTATTGAAATAGGTATACCTGAAAAAAATGTTGTAATTGCCCAGAATGGTGATGTAATCAAAATAAATTCGAACTTTTGCAAGATAACCAATAATATCAATATGAAGAACATATATATAGATGGCATAGGATATGGGGAAATCGATGATATAGTCCTGAAAGATCGTAAGCTGCTTGCAAGAGATGGAGTGATTTTTAATATACTGAATATAAATCCGAAAAAAGAATCTCTTGCTTCACAACCTGAGATTATGTTCAGGGGTGTTACTTATATGGAAAATTTTGACTCAGTAATAAGTGATTGCAGAAAATTAATAGAAGATTCTGTCGAGGCTTGTTTTAATAATAATATTAGAACAGCTTTAAATATTGAAAAATATATTGACAGCAGACTTGAAAAATATCTTATCAAAAAAATAAGGATAAAACCTGTAATAATGACAAAAGTTATTTTTGCTGATTATGATTAAAATCATAAGCTCCTGAGATTTTATAAATGGATAAAGATAAAAAACAAAAATCCAAAAAACCGGATAGTCTACAGAATAAAAAAATAAAAAAAATTCTGGAAAGTCAGCAACGCTATGACAAGAACTATGTCAAAAGCAGAGTAGAAGTATACGGAATATTAGTAATTATGATATCCATTCTGCTTTTAATAAGTATTTTTGTCAGAAGTGAAAGCGGAGTGATTCTCAGATATATAAATTATTTTCTTTCATATTTATTCGGAACTGGTAAATAT
>DNFX01000154.1:0-5046 GCA_003486795.1 Actinomycetota bacterium | reverse complement strand
GTCAGGCTGGGAATAGGGTTTTCAATTTTTTTCCTTGCCCTTATTGGAATTCTGTCTTATACAAATACTTCTGAAAGTCTGTTTGATGAAATATTTTTTACAACCAGAGGAGGAATTACAGGTTCCGGTATCTATTATGGATTGTTCAGCCTTACCAACAAAGCAGGTACTCTAACAATTCTGATTTTTTTCCTACTGCTTTCTCTTCTGATAATAACCAATATTTCAATAAGGGAATTATTTCAAAAAGCTTCTGCAAAAATAAAGAGTTCAAAAGCAAGGGCAAGTGAAATAAAAAATAAAAGTCAGGAAACAGCACAGAATAATCCAAGAATACAGCTCCATCCTGAAAAAGAAGCACTGAGAGTAAGCTATATAGATGAAAAAAATAACCTGGATGAAGGACATTCCGGTAATGTTATTGCAAAAACACATAATGATGGTGATAAAAGAAAGTTTCCGCTTATTACCAACCATGTAAAAAATAAAAACTATTATGATGATTTAGATTACCAGGGCGATTTTAAGGAAAAAAGCCATTTGTCTGAAAGTTATAAAAACCAGCCAGGAGCACCAGAAAAAATACCTGATAAGAATAATGACAGGCGTTCATTGGCAGGAAACGACTCCCAGCTTGAGATGCCGTTAGACAAAAGAAATGAACCTGAAGATTTTTTCAGACTTCCACCTCAAAGTCTTTTAAAAAAATCAAAAATGCTTTCTCCTTCTTTATATAAACAGGATATAAAAGAAAATATTCTTATATTAAATAATCTTTTCAGGGATTTTAATCTTGCAGTCAAAGTATCATCTGTAATCAGGGGACCTTCCGTAACCTTATATGAACTTTCAATTTCACCAGGAGTAAAAGTGCAGAGATTACTGAGTCTCGAAGATGATTTTTGTGTGGCACTCGGTTCATCAGATATAAGAATTTTGACACCTATACCAGGCAAATCAGCAATAGGTATTGAAGTTCCTAACAAAATAAAAAGCATTGTTACTCTTGGAGATGTGTTTTCCTACAAAAGCGAAGATATCTTAAAAAACCCATTGAAAATCCCGCTCGGCAAGAATCTGTCGGGAGATATAATAAGTATGGATATAAGAGCTATGCCACATATTCTGATTGCTGGCTCCACCAATTCAGGTAAAAGTTCATGTATAAACAGTCTTATAATTTCATTACTTTTAAAGGTTAAACCGAATGAAGTAAAATTTATGCTGGTTGATCCCAAAATGGTGGAATTAAGCATTTACAATGGAATTCCGCACCTTCTCGCACCTATTGTTGTAAATCCAAAAAAAGCTGCTGTTGCCCTTTCATGGGCTGTTGAAGAAATGGAGAACAGATTAAAAATACTTTCAGACTATAAATGTAAAAATCTGGAACAGTTCAACTTTGAAGTAGAAAAAAATAAGAATAATGACCCTGAGCTTGTGAAATTACCCTATATCCTTATTATAATTGACGAACTTGCTGATCTTATGCTTGTTGCAGCTTCAGAAGTAGAGGAGAGCATAAACAGAATTGCAAGCATGGGAAGAGCTGTAGGCCTTCATCTTGTTATTGCCACACAGAGGCCTTCTGTCGATGTAATAACAGGAGTAATAAAGGCAAATATTCCTTCCAGAATTGCATTTAATGTGGCTTCGAATACAGACTCAAGAGTAATACTGGACATGAGCGGGGCAGAAAAACTTATCGGCAGGGGAGATATGCTTTATCTGCCGGTTTCGATGAATCGTCCTGAAAGAATCCAGGGAGCTTTTGTAACAAGTAATGAAATTGAAATAGTAACTGATTATATAAAAGATCAAAAGAAAAATAATCCCATAAAGGATATATTTGAATCTGAAATAAAGACCGAAAAGAGAGAAATGGAAGATGATTCCCTTATCTATGACGCTTTTGAGGTTTTTCTGGAATTTGGTCATGCATCAGCCTCACTTCTTCAAAGAAGGATGAGGATAGGTTATTCAAGAGCGGCAAGAATAGTCGATCAGCTTGAAAACAAGGGTTTTATAAGTGGATATGATGGAGCCAAACCAAGAGAAATACTTGTTTCTAGAGAAGATTTTTTAAAATTCAAGGAAGATCTGGGTTTATAAATGAAAACTTCTATTGTCTGTATCGGAAGCGAAATAAATTTAGGACTAATAACAAATACAAATTCAACTTATATTGCACGAAAACTATCTGAAATAGGTATTGAAAGTAATATAATTATCTCAGTAAAAGATTTAAAGAATGATATAAAGAATGCAGTCAATTTTTGCATGGAAAATTCTGATATTATAATTCTGAGCGGCGGCCTTGGTCCGACAGAAGATGATATTACAAGGGAAGCTGCTGCAGAACTGCTTAATTTGAAATTAATAAAAAATGACTCTCTGGATGATAAAAGTCTGCGGTTTATTAGAAAGGAAATAAGCCAGAAATTAAGGGAAAAATTGCTTAAACAATCTTATATACCTGAAGGAGCACAACCAATAATACCAAATATCGGGAGTGCCTCAGGTTTTGAAATTTATTTAAAAGAAAAAGACAAATGGCTGTTTTCAATTCCCGGGGTTCCAAAAGAAATGGAGGATATGGTTGATAACAGCATTCTTAAAAAAATAAAAAACATTTTGAACTCCCGAAAAGAAAATAATGAAAAAATTTTAAGAAAGGTTTTGCTGACAACAGGTATCAGCGAAAGCGAAATTGAAGAAAAAATACCTGATATCTATGAACTGGCGGCAAATCTTGGTGTCGAGATAGGAATAACTGCTTCTCCGGGAATAATAAAACTGATAATTGTTTCAAGGTCATTATCTGATGAAAAAAATATTGAAAATGTAGGCAAAATAAAAAATTTACTTTTTGAAAGACTGGATGAATTCATATATGGGGAAGAAAACATGCTTATATCTGAATCTTTAAAAGATACAATACTTAATTCCGGAAAAATGATAAGCATTTCTGCAGCAGAATCTATGACCGGTGGTCTGGTTTCACAAATGATAACTGATGTTCCGGGAAGTTCAGGATATTTTAAAGGTTCAGTTATATCATATAGTGATTTTTCAAAAGTAAAACTTCTTGGTGTAAGTGAAGAGATTTTAAACAATTATGGTGCAGTAAGCGAACAGGTTTGCAGGGAAATGGCATTAAATACAAAAAAAATATTCCAATCGGATTATTCGTTAAGCATATCAGGATTTGCCGGTCCTGAAGCCGGAAATAATATAGAGAATGTGGGTCTGACATTTATAGGAATTGCAATGCCTGATGAAAATATAAAAATATTTAAATTGAAATTTATAGGTACCAGGACTGAGATAAAATACAGAGCATCTCAATTTGCCTTGAACAAACTAAGGCTCCAGATACAAAAAGCAATTAAATAAAAGAAGAAATCTTGGATTTATCATCATATAACAATGATATAAGCAAGAGAATATTTATCGGTCTGGATATCCCTGACGATATCAGCCTGTTTTTTTATGAAATGATATCTGAACTGAGCAAGTCGAATCACTATATCAGGCCTGTTCCTCCCCGGAATATACATTTGACATTAAAATTTGTCGGCAATACCGGAATAAGAAGTTTAGAAAAAATAAAAAGATGTCTTAAGGAGGAGCTTAAAAATACTTATTCTTTCGAATATAATATAGAAGACCGCATTGATGCTTTTCCAAGACTTAAAAATGCAAGAATAATATACGGTATTACCGGAACAGGCAAAGAAAAAATAGAGAATGTACAAAAAAAAATAATAAAAGCAATTTCTTTTTTAAATATTAAAGAGGAAAATAAAAAATTTATCCCTCATATTACTATTGCAAGAATAAAACACAGCTGCGATCTGACTAAAATTGTTTCATATATCAGCCCTAAAGCATTCACAGGTATAAAATGTGACAAGATTACAATATATGAAAGCATTTTATCTGAAAAAGGAGCTGATTATTTTATAAATGAGCAGATATCTTTAAAAAACAGAATGTAAAGATAATTCTTTTTCAATGATAATTATCACTGGTGAAAAAAATCATTTGATAAATGATATAATATAAAAAATGATAAAAAATTATTTTTTATATTATTGAATAAATGTTATAATATGCAAATGCACATATCTTAATAGTTTTTAATATTCTGATTGGAAAGTTTAGGAGAGATAATGGAAAGAGAAAAAATTATTGAAAATACGCTCGCTCAGATTGAAAGAACTTTTGGCAAAGGTTCTATAATGAAGCTTGGTGAAAACGGACCTCTTAAAGATATTGAGGCTGTTTCCTCTGGTTCTATTGAACTTGATATGGCATTGGGAATAGGCGGGATACCGAGAGGAAGGGTAACGGAGATATTTGGTCCTGAGTCAAGTGGTAAAACCACTCTTGCGCTTCATGTAATAGCAAATGCTCAGAAAGAGGGAGGAGTTGCAGCATTTATTGATGCTGAACATGCTCTGGACCCGAATTATGCAAAAAATCTCGGAGTAAATACGGAAGAACTTCTTCTTTCGCAGCCTGATAGCGGCGAACAGGCACTTGAAATCTGTGAGATACTCTTAAAAAGCGCTGCTCTTGATGTAATAGTTATAGATTCTGTAGCCGCTCTTGTACCGAGAGCTGAGCTGGAAGGAGAAATTGGTGATTCTTTTATAGGTTTGCAGGCAAGACTCATGTCACAGGCTTTAAGGAAGCTTACCGGACTTGTAAACAGAACCAAGACAATTGTTATTTTTATAAACCAGCTTAGGGAAAAAATTGGAGTAATGTTTGGAAATCCTGAAACTACTCCGGGCGGGAGAGCGCTCAAATTTTATTCATCGGTAAGGCTTGATATCAGAAAAATAGATTCAATAAAAAACGGAACCGAGCTGATAGGAAACAGAGTCAGAGTAAAAGTTGTGAAAAACAAAGTTGCTTCTCCTTTTAAAATTGCAGAGTTTGATATCATGTATGGAAAGGGCATATCAAGAGAAGGGAGCATAGTTGATATCGGAACCGAGCTGGAGGTAATAGGCAAAAGCGGTTCCTGGTATTCTT